>JASBUM010000611.1 GCA_030147905.1 Acidimangrovimonas sp. | reverse complement strand
GCCCGCCACGTCTTTCTGGGTACGCTGCGCGAGCATATCGACGATCTCGACCCTTCGGCGGATTATGCCACCTATTGCGCCAGCGGCTTCCGCGCCAGCATCGCCGCAAGTCTGCTTGCCGCCCACGGCTTCGAAAGGGTATGCAACGTGCCCGGCAGCTGGAAGGCATGGACCGCGGCGGGCTATCCCGTCGTGCAACCGGAGGGGTGAGCGGGGGGCAGGTGCCGGCGCTGCCGCCCGTCGCGGGTCATCCCGGATCGCTCGGCCGATGCCGGCACCAAGGGGCCCGGTCGCGGCCGATCGCGCCGGGGCCCCGGGCGGGCGCCGCGCCGGGATGCCGCCATCGGCCCGGTCCGCCCGGGCTGCGCTGTCGTATAGTTGGCGCCGGGGCGTGCGGCCTGTTTGGTTGCCGTTCGCGGCGGCGTTCTTCGGCAGGGCGATCAACGCCGGCTTTTCATTCGCCGTGATGCCAACCGGGCGAAGCGCGCCGATGCGCGACGATGCGCGCGAAGGGCTTCAGCGACAGCTATGATATCGTCGACCGGTTCCATGGTTCATCCGGGCGAGAGGGCGCCGCCGTGGGACGGGCGGCTGATCACGGCCGACGGGTGGGGGGGCGCGCCACATCGCGTGCGGCCGCCGATGCGCGGACCCCGGATCCGGCAAGGGTCTTGGTTTTCTCTTCCCGCGACAGTATAGGTTCGCCCCTGCCGGCCAAGCGCCGTGTCGCCGGCCTGTACCGACGGGGCGGCTTCGCGGCGGCACGGGGCCGGCAGGCGGCGCTCCGCCGCCATCGGCAGGGGTGTCAGCCGGCGACCGTCGCAGGCTGAAAGAATGGTGCTTGACGAAACGATGGAACATCAACCGCACAGGCTTTCCGTCGCCCCGATGATGGACTGGACCGACAGGCATTGCCGGGCCTTTCATCGGGTGCTCAGCCGGCGGACGCTTCTGTACACCGAGATGGTGACCGCCGCGGCCGTCCTCCACGGTGATCGGGACCGGCTTCTCGCCATCGATCCGGCGGAACATCCGGTGGCGCTTCAGCTTGGCGGCTCGGACCCGGCGGAACTGGCCGAGGCGGCGCGGATCGGGGCGGATTTCGGCTATGACGAGATCAACCTCAATGTCGGCTGCCCGTCTGACAGGGTGCAGTCGGGCGCCTTCGGGGCGGTGCTGATGACCCGGCCGCAACTGGTGGCCGATTGCGTCGCCGCGATGCGGGCGGCAAGTCCGGTCGAGGTCACCGTGAAGTGCCGGATAGGGGTCGATGACCAGACCCCGGCCGAGGTGCTGCCGGCCTTCATCGAGACGGTCGCGGCGGCCGGTGTGACCCATTTCGCGATCCACGCGCGCAAGGCGTGGCTTCAGGGCCTGTCGCCGCGCGAGAACCGCGAGATCCCGCCGCTCGACTATCCGCTGGTGGTGGCGATGAAACGTGCCTATCCGCATCTGCGCATCGCGATCAACGGCGGGATAGACAGTCTTGAACAGGCGCTGGATTTTCTGGCGCAGGGGCTGGACGGCGTGATGATCGGCCGCGCGGCCTACCACGATCCGGCGGCGATCCTTCTGCCCGCGGACCGGCTGGTCTTTGGCGAGGCGCGGATGCTCGATCCCTGGGAGGCGGTGGCGCGCATGCGTCCCCATGTCGCGCGGCACCTGCAGGGCGGCGGGCGGCTTCACCAGGTCACACGCCACATGCTGGGCCTTTTCCACGGCCGACCCGGCGCGCGGCAGTGGCGCCGCATGTTGTCGGGCGACGCGACGCGGCCGGGTGCAGGACTGGAGGTGCTGGACCAGGCACTGGCCGCCTTGCCGCGCGCGGCCTGAACTCCGCGGCCCCTCCCGGAGACGCCCGGAGGCCGGCCCCGGCTGGCCGCCAGATCACAACGAAACAAACTTAGCCGGACGATCCGTCCACGACCGCAGCCGCCCACATCCGGGGACCTTGCGCGGGGTCCGCGGGCCGGGGGTTCGGGGTCGTGCAGGAGATTGCGGGCCGAATTTAGGCCTCGACGGCGCCGTCGTTGCAGAACATGTCGTAGAACAGTTCGATCGCGCGCCGCACCTTCGGATCGCTCAGCGAATAATAGATCGCCTTGCCGTCGCGGCGCGAGGCGACCATGCCCTCCAGCCGCAGCCGCGCGAGCTGCTGGCTGACCGCCGCCTGGCGCGAGGCCAGAAGCTGTTCAAGCTCGGTCACCGATTTCTCGCCGGAGGACAGATGGCACAGGATCATCAGCCGTCCCTCATGCGCCAGCGCCTTGAGAAAGGCCGCCGCCGATTGCGCA
>JASBUM010000609.1 GCA_030147905.1 Acidimangrovimonas sp. | reverse complement strand
CGAGGCGGTGAAATAGCCAAGCCCGGCCAGCCAGCCCAGCCAGGCGGCACGTCGGGGCCGTTCGGCAGACGCGATCGCCGCGGTCAGGATCGCCAGCGCCGGCAGGGTCAGCCACCACCAGCCGAGCGGCGCCAGCCCGGCCGCGGCAAGGGCGCCGAGAAGCGGCATGTAGACAAGGTGCCACGGCCGGTCGGCTGCCGCGCCCCGGCGCGCGGCAAGTATCGCATCCACCATCGTCAGCCCTTCGCCTCGGCCCGGTCGGCGGCGCCGCGACCCGCGCGGGCCGAACCGAGCGGGCGCGGGCCGCTGGCGGTGCCGCCCACGCTGTCGCCGCCGCCGCCGTCCTCCCGCACCGGGTCCTGCTCCCCCCCCCGACTTGCAGGATCGGCAGCGCCGCGGACACCGGCCCGGGCGTCCGCGCCGGGCCCTTCAGCCGCAACCGTGGTCGCGGAGCCGGCCGCCCCCGCCGCCAGCCCGGCCGCCACCGCAGCCCGGGTTCCCGGCGCCCCCGGCAGGCGCACCCGCAGCCGCTTGATCCGTCGCGGTTCGGCGTCGACCACCTCGAATTCGACCCCGCTTTCGTGGGCGATCACCTCGCCGCGCGCCGGCACCCGCCCGCCAAGCAGGAAGACCAGCCCGCCGAGCGTGTCCACCTCTTCGTCCTCGAGATCGCTGTGCAGCGGCACGCCTATCATGGTCTCGAAATCATCGAGCGGCGCGCGCGCCTGGACGAGATAGACGCCGGGCTTCTGCTCCACCCACAGCCCACCCTCGACCTCGTCATGTTCATCCTCGATCTCGCCAAGCACGGTCTCGATCAGATCCTCGATCGTCACGAGCCCCTCGACCCCGCCGTATTCGTCGATGACCAGTGCCATGTGCACGCGGTCGCGCTGCATCTTCTGGAGCAGCACCCCCACCGGCATCGACGGCGGGGCGAACAGGACCGGACGCAGGAGCTTGCGCAGCATGAACCGGCCGTTGCCGTTGCCGAAACCATAATGGAGCGCCAGATCCTTGAGCAGCACCAGCCCCAGCGGCTTGTCGAGCGTGCCCTTGTAGACCGGCAGCCGGGAAAAGCCGTGTTCGCGGAAAACCTCGACCAGATCCTCCTTGCGGATATCGATGGGAACCGCGGCGATCTCGGCCTTGGGAATCGCCACGTCGTCGACGCGCAGCCGGCGCAGGTTCGAAATGCCCAGGGGCGGCGGCGAAGCCGGGTGCCCGGTGTCGACCCCGGGGCCCATCTGCACCGCCCGCTCGGCGTGCCGTCCGCGGCGTGAAACGACGGCGCCGAACAGACGCGCGATCGGCCCCCGTCGCTCGGGCTCTTCGGATTCGGAGGCGCCGCTCGGCGCTGCTGGTCCGTCGGTACTGTGGGCGGTGCTGTTGGCCATCATTCCTTCCATTCCGTGCAGCTTTCCACCGGCCTCCGGTGGCTGCACCCGTTTCGCGCGCCCGCGAAGGGCGCGCCGTCGATCCTAATATGGGTCGGCGACGCCCATCCCGGCAAGTATCTGTTGCTCCAGCCCTTCCATCACTGCGGCATCCCGCGCATCGACGTGATCATAGCCCAGCAGATGAAGCGTCGCATGAACGATCAGATGCGTCACATGGTCCTCCATCGTCTTGCCCTGATCGCGCGCCTCGGCCGCGCAGGTCTCCCACGCGATGGCGATATCGCCAAGCGCGGTCGCGGCGGGCGGCGGCAGGCAGGACGGCGGCGGCGGCGGCGCGCCCGGCGCCGGGCGGTCGAGCTGTTGGGCAGGCCAGCTGAGTACGTTCGTCGGCACCGGCTTGGCGCGAAAGCTCGCGTTGAGCATGGCGATGCGCGCATCGTCACAGCCCAGAAGGCCGATTTCGAACCCGTCGGGATCGTGGTCGAGCGCGCCCAGCGCGGCGCGCGCCCCCCGCTCGGCCAGCGCGGCCAGATCGCAACGTTCCGTCCAGCGCGGCTCGGCGATCACCAGGTCAATCAGTACCGGCATCGCCGCGTTCGTAAGCCTCGATGATGCGCGCGACAAGCGGATGGCGCACGACATCGCGGGCAGTGAAATAGTTGAAGCTGATGCCCTTCACCCCGCCCAGGATCCGCTCGGCATCCGCCAGCCCCGAGAATTGCCCGCGCGGCAGATCGACCTGGGTGCGGTCGCCGGTGATCACCATGCGGCTGCCCTCGCCCAGCCGGGTCAGGAACATCTTCATCTGCATGGTCGTGGCATTCTGCGCCTCGTCGAGCACGACGAAGGCCCCGGTCAGCGTGCGTCCCCGCATGAAGGCCAGCGGCGCGATCTCGATCTGCTTCTCCTCGATCATCTTCTGAAGCTGCTTGGGCGGCAGGAAATCGTTGAGCGCGTCGTAGAGCGGCTGCATGTAGGGGTCGACCTTGTCCTTCATGTCGCCGGGCAGGAAGCCCAGACGCTCGCCCGCCTCGACCGCCGGCCGCGACAGGATGATCCGGTCGACATGACCGCCGATCAGCATCGAGACGCCGACCGCGACGGCGAGATAGGTCTTGCCGGTTCCAGCCGGACCGATCCCGAAGGCCAGTTCGTTGGAATAGAGCGCGGCGACATAGGCCTTCTGCGCGGCGGTGCGCGGTTCGATCACCTTGCGGCGGGTGCGGATCTCGATCGGGCCGCCCTGGAACATGTCAAGCTGGGCGCCGTTGCGGGTGCCCTCCGCCGCGCCCTGCCCGCCCATTCGCAGCGCGCCGTCCACCGCGCCGGGGTCGACCGGGCGGCCGGCCTCCAGCCGGGCATAAAGCTGCTGAAGCACGCTTGCCGCGTCGGCGCGGGCCTGCTGCCCGCCCAGAAGGGCAAGGCGATTGCCGCGCCGCGCGATCTGGATGCCAAGCTGATGCTCGATCTGCGCCAGATTGCGGTCGAACTGGCCGCACAGGTCGATCAACAGACGGTTGTCGGGGAATTCCAGAAGCGTTTCGGCAACGTCTTCCGGTTGCGGAGAGGAGGTCAGCGCGCCGATGCCCAATAACGACTCCAGAACAAGGGTTCATTCGAATGGTGGCAAGTGTCGCACCAATGCGCAAGGTCTAGTATGAAGAGATCACGAATGTGTAAAAAATCCGCCTATGCCGGCAGGGAGAACGCGGGATTTCGCCGGCCGGCGGTGATCCGTATGGCGCCGCGCGG
>JASBUM010000605.1 GCA_030147905.1 Acidimangrovimonas sp. | reverse complement strand
CGGATCGGGGCCGGTGCTGCGCGGATTGTGGGACCTGCGGCTGCTCGGGCAACGCCCTTATGATGCGCACGACCTGTCCCGGCTGACGTCGATCGCCCAGGTCGCCACCCGGATGCTCGCGGTCTATGGCGTGGGCGGCAGGGGCGGACCTGCCGGTGATGCCGACTATCAGGACGAGATTGCCCGTGCGGAGACCTTCGCGATCTATACGGCCAGCGATCTTTATGATGCCTATGCCGCTGTCGCGGTCCCCGCGCTGCACCGTCCCGGCATGTCCGCGCGTGTCCACGACTCGATCACCAAGGTCGCGGCCGGAACGACATCGACGTTCCAGGGTGTGGCAAGTACGCTTGACGGTGCGCTGGGCCCGGAGAACACGCATATGGTCGCAGACGCGATCGCGGCCAATGTCGGTCGCGTGGTCGCGCATCTGAGTTCCGGCCAGCGCAACACCATCATCGCGGCACTGGCCAGCGGTCTGGGTAACGCGGACGCCCATACCCGGGACGCCATCAATACCGCGCTTGCGGCGCTCGGCTCGCAGGAATGCGACGCGCTTTGCGCAGCGCTTGGGCCGGCCGGGCAGGGGCAAGGTGATGGCGGCATCGCGGCCACAACCGCGCCCTCTGCCACCGCGCCCTCCGCCTCCGCCCCGTCCGCCGCGGCCTCCGGCACCGCGGCCGGCGCCGCGTTGTCCCCGGATGCCGCGCAGGTCGTCGTCGGCGCGATCACGACGCAGGGCTCGAATGTTTCGAGGGACGTTCTCCGCGCTATCCTTAGCGGAGACGTCGCATCCCATGCCGCCGCGATTGCGCATCTGAACGCCACGGCGATCGTCGTCGCGAAACTTTCGGTCACATCCCCGGCTGCAGGTGGCAAGTCGGCGCCCGGGCTCGTCTATTCCGATATCGAGTTGCGGGATGTCGTCGACGGCGTCGCCCGAAGCGCACGCATCGGCGGGATAGAACTTGCGGGCACGCCGGCCAGTTTGCATCTGGGGCCGGTATCGGTGCAGCAACTGGACCTTGGGGCGTTGCTCGCATTCTACGGGTCAGCCGCCGCTGGCCCGCGCGGGACCCCGCGTCCGCTCTACAGCCACTTCACCATGGCGGGCGGTATGCTTTCGGTCGATGGCGGAAATTGCATTCTCGGACCGATCACCGCCGAAGGTGTTTCGGCCCGCGCGCCGGGGGGCGACTGGGCCGCGAATTGGGCCCGGCTGTTGCGGGCGGGCCGCTCGGCCGCCGATGGCCAGGCCACGATGCCGGCGATGGCGCGGATGGCAAGCGATCTCTTCGATTCCGTTCGCGTATCGCCGGTGACGGTGGCCGGGTTCTCATGTTCGATACTGCCCGGGGACGCCTCCTCGGTCGCGCTGGCGGTCGGCCGGATGCAGATCGCGGCATGGACCGGCAAGCGCTATCCGCAGGTCGAGGTCGACAACGTGAATCTCGCCGCGAGCCGGGGGAACATGGCGATCGACAAGCTGGTGCTCAAACCGATCGACCTTTCACGCATGCTGGCTGCGATCGAGCATGCGCCCGCCGGGGCGGATCCTCAATGGCTGAGCGGTCACCTGCGTTCCATCCTGCCGGATTTCGCCGGACTGCAGCTTGCCGGCCTGCGCATGGACATCCCCGACACGGGCAACGGGGGACAGCGCCTGCGCATGTCGCTGGCCGGGTTCGACCTGAGCCTGTTGAACTATCGCAACGGCATGCCCACGCAGATCAGTTCGGCGACGCGTCACCTGGTTCTGGGCA
>JASBUM010000600.1 GCA_030147905.1 Acidimangrovimonas sp. | reverse complement strand
CCCGCCGGGCGCACGAATCCCCTTTTGCGGTATCGGGCGCTCGGCTAGAAGCGGTCAGTTTTCACTGGAGTCGGATGATGCGGCATTGGGTGGTTCGGCTGTTGTTCGCGGGGCTGGCCCTTGGGCCGGTCGCCGCCGGTGCAGAGGCGCTGCAAAGCGACCTGATCCCGCTCGACCGGGTGATGAGGCCGGCGCAACCGGCGCAGGGTGTGGTCTTTCTCCTCTCCGATGCCTCCGGCTGGGGCGCGCGCGAAGAGAATGTCGCGCGCCGGCTGGTCGAGTCGCGCCTTGCCGTGGTCGGGGTGGACATGCCCGCCTATCTGCGGGCGATCGCCGCGGACAAGGCGCGGGCGCTGCGCGACCAGCCGGGCGACACGCCCTGCGTCTATCTCGTCTCGGACATGGAAAGTCTCAGCCAGCAGATCCAGCGCGAATCGGGGTCGGGCGATTACATGGCCCCCATCGTTGCCGGTATCGGGCAGGGTGGGGGGCTTGCGCTTGCCGTGATGGACCAGACGCCCGACGTCACCATCGGGGCCACCGTCGCGGTCGATCCGGCCGAGGCTGTTCCGCTGGCGCAGGAGCTGTGCACACCCGCGCGCTTTACGCTCCGCCCTGACGGTTATGTCTATGATCTGCCGCGCGGCCGGCTGGAGGATCCTGCCACGGTCCTGCTGTCGAAGACGGCGCCGGAGCCGGTGCGTGCACGGGCGGTGGCGTTTCGTGCCGGCGCGATGGCCGGCGCGGTCGAATTGCGGGAGGTCGCGGCGATCGGGACCGACGATATCGTGGCCGCAGTCCGCGCGCGCGCCGATGCCTTGCGTGCTGCGCGCGACCGGCTGCCGATCGCGGTGCTGCCGGCCAAGGCCCGATACGATAGCATGGCCATCATCCTTTCGGGCGATGGGGGATGGCGCGACATAGACCAGTCGGTTGGCCGGCTGTTGCAGAAGGCGGGCGTACCGGTGATCGGCCTCGATACGCTGCGGTATTTCTGGACACGCCGCAGCCCCGAGGAAACGGCGCGCGCGCTGGCGTCCCTGATCGCGCGCTACCGCGCGGCCTGGGGTGTCGATGGCGTGGCGCTCATCGGCTATTCTTTCGGCGCCGACGTCTTGCCGGCCAGTTTCAACCGCCTTCCCGAAGCGATCCGCGCCCATGTCCGCCTGATCAGTCTGATGGGCCTGTCCAGGCGCGCCGACTGGGAGATCACCGTCAGCGGCTGGCTTGGCAGCCACGGCGCGCGCGCGACGCCGGTCGCGCCGGAACTCGCACGTATTCCGGGCGCGCTGGTGCAATGCGTCTATGGCGCGGCCGAAGAGAACAGCGCCTGTCCCGATGCGGGGGGGCTGGGCATGGAGGCCGTGCGAATGCCGGGCGGGCACCATTTCGGCGGCGATTACGCCAAGGTGGCCACACTGATCGAGCAAAGCCTTTCGTCACGCCTTGCCGCGCGTGCCGCCGCCCGTCCCCTGCCCAGCCGGGCCGCGCAGGCTACCACCCGTCCCGGTCGCCCCGGCCCCTGATCGCGGGCGACTTCAGGTCCTTTTCCGAGCCGGCGGCGACAATCCGCCGGCTCGATGTTTCAGTTTCGGCAATTCCCCGTGAGATAGAGGCCGGATTCGAGCCCCCGGCTATACGTGAGCTTGTTGTCGGCGTAAGCAATGCTTAACGTGAGAGATGCGTTTAATGCTCTGGCTCATCACCGGGTTGACGCCTCAGGCTAGGCCCGGCCGACCAGCGAAATGGCGGAAGGGGGTAACATGCCACTCGACGCTCCGAACGACCACAGCATGTCGCGACATGCGATGAAGGCCGAGCTTCTCGATGCCGAAACCGAATTGCAGCTCGCCTATGCCTGGCGCGACCGGCGCGACGTCGCCGCGCTGCACCGGCTGATCAATGCCTACATGCGGCTGGCGATTTCCGTCGCCGCCCGGTTCCGCCGCTACGGCGCACCGATGAACGATCTGATACAGGAGGCCGGGCTCGGCCTCATGAAGGCGGCCGACAAGTTCGACCCCGACCGCGGCGTGCGCTTCTCCACCTATGCGGTCTGGTGGATCCGCGCCGGTGTGCAGGATTACGTCATGCGCAACTGGTCGATGGTTCGAACCGGGTCGACCTCGTCTCAAAAGACGTTGTTTTTCAACATGAAGCGTGTTCAGGCCAAGCTCGAACGCCAAGCCGCCGCGCGGGGCGAACGACTTGACGGGCATCAGCTTCGCGCGCTGATCGCGCATGAGGTCGGCGTGCCTCTGGCCGATGTCGAGATGATGGAGGGGCGGCTGTCGGGGTCGGACTTCTCGCTCAATGCGACGCAGGCGGGCGACGACGAGGGCCGCGAGTGGATCGATGCGCTGGAAGACAGCGCGAGCCAGGCGGCCGAACTGGTCGAGGAGGCGCATGACGCAAGGCAGCTGCACGACTGGCTGGCCGCGGCGCTCGATGGGCTCACCCCCCGGGAACGCTACATCGTCACCGAGCGCAAGCTTCGCGACGATCCGCGCACCCTCGAAAGCCTCGGCGCCGAGCTTGGCCTGTCGAAGGAGCGCATCCGTCAGCTGGAGGCCGCCGCCTTCGCCAAGATGCGCCGGAGCCTCGAGGCCCAGAGCCACGAAGTGCACGAGTTTTTCGATTAGACGAAGGCGGGGTGGCGCGGTCGGTTTGCGCCCCCCCTCCCTGCTCGGCCGCGCCGAGCGGTCGTCGCGCGACGGGTCGGCCCGCCCCGGGGCGGGTTGCGTCCCGGCCTCGCGCCTCCTTCCCCCGCCATGGTTACGCCCCTGCCGCGCCCGCGTCGCGTGGTGCATTGGCGACGCGCCCCGGCAGTTCGCGCCCCATTGTGCCTGCGCCGCCGGCGCCCTACAACGGACGGGCTGAAAGAGGTGGGCCATGGTCGCGGGCAAGCATGTATTGCTGATCATCGGCGGCGGCATCGCCGCCTACAAGGTGCTGGAGCTGATCCGCAGGCTGCGCGACGGGGGCGCCACCGTGACCCCGGTGCTGACCGAGGCGGGCGCCCAGTTCGTCACCCCGCTCGCCGTGGGTGCGCTGGCCGGGCATCGGGTCTACCGCGATCTCTTCGATCTGACCGACGAGGCCGAGATGGGCCACATCCAGTTGTCGCGCTCGGCGGATCTGGTCGTGGTGGCGCCGGCCACCGCCGATCTGATGGCGAAGATGGCGAACGGGCTCGCGGGGGATCTGGCCTCCACCCTGCTTCTCGCGACCGACAAGCGGGTGCTGATCGCGCCGGCAATGAACGTGCGGATGTGGAACCATGCGGCCACGCAGGCAAACCGCGCGCGGCTGGAGGCGCATGGCGTTCTTCTCGTCGGGCCGGAGGATGGCGCGATGGCCTGTGGCGAATTCGGGCCCGGACGCATGGCCGAACCGGGGGCGATCCTTGTGGCGATCGCGGCCGCGCTGGGCGAGGGGCCGCTGCGCGGACGCCATGTGATCGTGACCTCGGGTCCCACACATGAGCCGATCGACGGCGTGCGCTACATCGCCAACCGGTCCTCGGGGCGGCAGGGCGCGGCCATTGCCGCCGCGCTGGCGGGCCTTGGTGCGCGGGTCAGCTTCGTCACCGGCCCGGCCGCCCATCCGGCGCCGCCCGGTGTCGCCGTGATCGCGGTCGAGACCGCCGCGCAGATGCTGGAGGCCGTGACCGGGGCGCTGCCCGCCGATGCCGCGGTCTGTGCCGCCGCGGTGGCCGACTGGCGCGTGCAGGGTGCCACGGCGAGCAAGATGAAGAAGGCCGCCGGGGCGCCACCGCCGACGCTCGCGCTGGCCGAGAACCCCGATATCCTCGCGACGCTCAGCCGCCCGGGCCCGCAGCGCCCGCGCCTGGTCGTGGGGTTTGCCGCCGAAACCGACGACGTGCTGGCCAATGCACGGCGCAAGCGCGCGCGCAAGGGCTGCGACTGGATCGTGGCCAACGACGTCAGCGCGCAGGGCGGGGCGATGGGCGGGGCCGAGAACGCCGTCACGCTGATCTCGGCCGAGGGTGAGGAAAGCTGGCCGCGCGCGACCAAGGAAGCGGTCGCGCGCCGGTTGGCCACGCGCATCGCCGAGGCCCTGCAATGACCGCTCAGGCCAAGATGGCGGGCGCGCCCCGCATCCGGCTGGCGCATGAGCCGGACGCCGATCCTGCGGTGCCGCTGCCGCACTACGAGACAGCCGGTGCCGCGGGGGCCGACCTGCGGGCCAACCTCGCGCCGGGCGACCGGGCGGGCGGGATCGTCCTTGCGCCGCTGGCCCGGGCCCTGGTGCCGACCGGGTTGCGCGCCGAGATCCCGCCGGGCTTCGAGATGCAGATCCGCCCGCGCTCGGGGCTTGCGCTGCGCCACGGCATCGCGCTGGTCAATGCGCCCGGGACCATCGACAGCGATTATCGCGGCCCGATCGGCGTGATCGTCATCAACCTCGGCGACGCGCCCTTCACCATCGCGCATGGCGAGCGGATCGCACAGGCCGTGATCGCACCGGTGTCGCGCGCGGAATTCGTCAAGGCGCGGACGCTGGACGAGACGGCGCGCGGCGCCGGCGGCTTCGGCTCGACGGGGCGGGAATGACGGGCGGGTGCCGGGTCCTGCGGCGCCGGGCCGGTGGCTGCCGCGGGCGTCCTCCACGTCCCGCGTGGGAGGGCGCTTCATGCTTCTGGTGATCGCGGCAGCCGGCGCATTGTGGGTTCTGGGCATCGTCTTCAATGTGCCGCGCGCCAGCCGCTGGGCGGCGATCGGCGTGCTTCTGGCGGCGGTTCTGGCGGTGCAGCTGATCTTGCCGCAGGGCCATCCGCTGCGCGAGGCCACGGGCGGATCCTACCGCCCTTGGCTGGTTCTCGGCGGTCTCTTCGTGCTGGTCGCCGGCTACCGGATGCTGCTTGCACGTCTTCATGCCAGGGCCGCACTGATCCCCGGATCCGAAGTGCCGCCCGACCCCGGGATCGAGGGGAACGCCCTCGACGGGCCGCGCGCGAATGCGCAGGGCGGCGCGGGGGGGGATGCCGTCCCGGCGGCGCAGGCGCCCGCGGCCGCGACGGGTGCCCGGGCGGCCGCTGCCGAGCCTGCCGAGCCTGCCGTATCCGCGTCCGCGACGGGCCCCGCATCCGCACCGGCGGTGGGCAGCTTCTCCTCGGAGGAATTGCGCCGTTATGCCCGCCACATCATGCTGCGCGAGATCGGCGGTCCGGGTCAGAAGGCGCTGCGCGACGCGCGTGTGCTGGTAATCGGCGCAGGGGGGCTGGGCTCGCCGGCGCTGCTTTATCTGGCCGCCGCCGGCGTCGGCCGGATCGGGATCGTCGATGACGACACGGTGGAACTGTCCAATCTTCAGCGCCAGATCGTCCACCGGACAGCGGCGGTCGGCGCGCCGAAGGTCAGCTCGGCCG
>JASBUM010000599.1 GCA_030147905.1 Acidimangrovimonas sp. | reverse complement strand
CCGACGGATGCCGGCGGCCTCGAGCTGGGCCTGGGTGACGGCACCGACACCCCATATCGCGCGCACCGGCAGGGCGGCGAGGAAGGCGCCCGTCTCGGCACGGCCGATCGTCGAGAAGCCGCGCGGCTTGTCGAGGTCCGATGCAATCTTGGCAAGGAACTTGTTGTGCGAAAGCCCGACCGAGGCGGTGACGCCCAGTTCGGCCTCGATCCGCTGCGCCAGCCCCGCCAGCAGCACCGCGGGCGGTGCGCCGTGGAGCCGCGCAGTGCCCGACAGGTCAAGGAAGGCCTCGTCGAGCGACAGCGGCTCGACCGCGGGGGTCAGCGCCGCCATCATGGCACGGATCCTTTGCGAGACCTCGGCATAGACCGCCATTCGCGGGCGGACGATCACCGCATCCGGGCACAGCCGGACGGCGCGATACATGGGCATCGCCGAATGCACGCCCTGGATGCGGGCGATGTAGCAGGCGGTGGAGACGACGCCGCGATGCCCGCCGCCGACGATCACCGGCAGGTCGCGCCACTCGGGGTGGTCGCATTTCTCCACCGCCGCATAGAAAGCGTCGCAATCGATATGGGCGATATCCAGCGAGAACAGCTCGGGGTGGGTCAGGATCCGGGGCGAACCGCAGGCCGTACAGCGCGGCCGGCCCGCGGCGGGCGCGGGCGCATCGTCGCGCCGGGTCAGGCAATCACGGCAGAGGCTGGGCATGATGGCCCATCATACAGCGCCGCGCCGCCGGGGGGGAGGGGTGATCGGATGTCGCGGTCGATGCGAAAGCACTTGGGGCCAGGGGACCGGGCGGGCATTATGGGACAGGACCCATCAGGCGGAGGCGGACATGCAGGCGGATTTCATGGGGGCGAACGGCGTGACGCTGGCGATCGCGATCGTCATCATCGTGACGGTCTTCGCCGCGGTGCGCATCGTGCCGCAATCGGAGAAATTCGTGGTCGAGCGTTTCGGCCGGCTACGCGTGGTGCTTGGGCCGGGAATCAACGTCATCGTGCCCTTCATCGACCGGGTGGCGCATCGGATCTCGATCCTCGAACGGCAGTTGCCCACCGCGACGCAGGACGCGATCACCACCGATAACGTGCTGGTAAAGGTGGAAACCAGCGTCTTCTACCGGATCACCGAGCCGGAAAAGACTGTCTACCGGATTCGCGATGTCGATGCCGCCATCGCCACCACCGTCGCCGGGATCGTGCGCTCGGAGATCGGCAAGATCGAGCTTGACCGGGTGCAGTCGAATCGCACCGAGCTGATCGAGCAGATCCGCGGCCATGTCCGCGCCATGGTCGATGACTGGGGGATCGAGGTGACCCGGGCCGAGATCCTCGATGTCAATCTCGACGACGCGACGCGAGCGGCGATGCTGCAACAGCTGAACGCCGAACGTGCCCGCCGCGCGCTGGTGACCGAGGCCGAGGGCAAGCGCCGCGCGGTCGAACTTGCCGCCGATGCCGAGCTTTATGCCGCGCAGCAGGCGGCCAAGGCGCGCCGCGTCACCGCCGAGGCCGAGGCCTTTGCCACAAGCGTCGTCGCCAAGTCCCTGACCGATAACGGGCTCGACGCCGCGCGCTATCAGGTTGCGCTCAAGCAGGTGGAGGCCATTGCGGCGGTGGGGCAGGGCGAGGGCAAGCAGGTGGTGCTGGTGCCGGCCCAGGCGCTGGAGGCATTCGGCAATGCCTTCCGCATGCTGGGCGAAAGGGGCTGATCGTGCCGGCGTGGTGGGTATGGCTGGTCGCGGGCTGCGGGCTGGCGCTGCTGGAGGTGCTGGCCCCGGCCTTCATCTTCCTGGGCTTCGCCATCGGTGCGATCCTGACCGGCCTGCTGACCTGGACCGGGCTGCCGCCGGTCGGCTGGATGGACGGATCGTGGCCGCGGCATCTTCTGGTTTTCGGATTGCTGTCGATGGTAGCCTGGCTTGCCTTGCGGGCGATCTTCGGTCTGCGCCGCGGGCAGGCGAAATATTGGGAGAGAGACATCAATGACGATTGAAGGCGCCGCCTGTGCGGCCCGGCCAGCAGCGCCGGCCTATCGGCTTTTCGGCAATCCGGGCTGGGGCTCGGCCATCGTCGAGACGCAGCTTGCCCATTACGGGCTGCCCTATGCGGTGGTGGATTGCGGCGATATCCGCGGCGACGCGGCCGCACTGGCCGCGGTGCTGGAGCGCAACCCGCTGGGCGAGCTGCCGATACTCGTCCTGCCGACGGGCGTGGCGATGACCGAAACCGCCGCGATGACCCTGCATCTCGCCGATGTCACCGGACGCGACGATCTGGTCCCCGGGCCGGAGGCGGCCGAACGCCCGGCCTTTCTGCGCTGGCTGATCTTCCTTGTCGCCAACATCTACCCGGCCGGGAATTATCACGACCGGGCCGATCGCCTGCTGCCCGACGCGACGACGGCCGAAGCCTTCCGCCACGCGGTGATGGAGCGGCGCAAGGAGATGTGGCGGCAGCTCGCCGCGGCGCAGGCTGATTCGGGCGGGCCGTGGATGCTGGGTGCACGCTTCTCCGCGCTCGACATCTTCATCGCGGTGATGATCCGCTGGAACCCCGGACGCGCCTGGTTCGATGCGGAGATCCCCGCCATCGCCCGGCTGGCCGACCGGGTGATGCAGCGCCCCGCGCTGACCGCGACCTTCGCGCGCAATTCCCGCTCGGCGGGCTGATCGGCGGGCTGATCGGAGCGGCACCTCTCCGGCCCTCGCCCCCGCGGTGGCGGATCGCGCGGGCCTAGCGGTTGGGCCGGCGGGCCTGATGGCTTTGCAATTCGGCCGCGATCGCCTCGGCCGCGCGACGCGGATCCTCGGCCTGCCAGACGGGGCGGCCGACGACGACGTGATCGGCACCCTCGGCGATCGCCTGCGCCGGGGTCATGACCCGTTTCTGGTCGCCGCTTGCCGCGCCCACGGGCCGCACGCCCGGGGTGACGATCAGCCGTCCCGCGGCCTCGGGCAGGGCACGGATCGCCCGTGCCTCATGGGGCGAGGTGATGACACCGTCGGCGCCGGCCCCGAAGGCGCGGCGCGCACGCTCCACCGCGATTTCGGCCGGGGTGCCCGGGCGGATCAGATTGGCATCCAGATCCCCGCGATCGAGCGAGGTCAGCACCGTCACCGCAAGGATCTTCATCCCGCTGTCGCCGGCGCCTTCGCGCGCCGCGCGCACCACTTGCGGATCGCCCTGCACGGTCAGGAAATCGAGATCATATTGCGCGATCCCGCGCACCGCCTTCTCGATCGTCGCGCCGATGTCGAACAGCTTGAGGTCGAGAAAGATACGCTTGCCGTGCTCCTGCTTCAGCTCGTTGGCAAGGGCCAGCCCACCGCCGGTCAGCATGCCGAGCCCGATCTTGTAGAAGGAGACCGCATCGCCGATGGTCCGGGCGAGATCCAGCCCCTGCACGATGTTGGGCACGTCCAGCGCCACGATCAGGCGGTCGTCGGTCATTGAATCCTCCGGAATGTCGGTCGGCGAACCATGACTGTCGGGGTATCAGCGCCGGCTGCCGGGAACAAGCGTGGTACGCGATCCATCCGCCCTTGCAGTGATGCGCCCTGCCACCCACATCCTAACCGAGGCCCGCAAGGGGAACGCGCCGCGAGACGGGCGGTCCGAACGACGGGTGCCAATGAAAGGAGACATATCGATGAACCTTGAAAAGTTCACCGAGCGGTCGCGTGGATTCTTGCAGGCGGCGCAGACCATCGCGATCCGGGAAGGCCATCAAAGGATGGGTCCCGAACATCTGCTGAAGGCCTTGATGGACGACGATCAGGGGCTGGCCGCCAATCTGATCCGCCGCGCCGGCGGCGAGCCCGCGCGC
>JASBUM010000027.1 GCA_030147905.1 Acidimangrovimonas sp. | reverse complement strand
GCTGATGGAGTCGAGTTCATAGGTGCCCCGGATATAGCCGGGATGCGCGCGCAGCCGGATCGGCTGCTGGGGATGTTCGTCGGTGATGTGCCACAGCAGGTTGTGGCCGCGCAGCAAGATCACCTCGGCCGCCGTGCCCAGTGATGTGGAAATCAGCGTACAGGCGTCGCGGATCCGGCCCGGCAGGATGCGCCCCGCGGCGATCCGGCGCTCGAACGAGAAGTTCGGCTGCAGACGGCGATCGCTGCCGCGGTAGACATAGCCGGCATCCTCCAGCTCCCCCACCATCCGATAGACCGTCGATGAGGCAAGGCCCGAGCGGCCGATCACCTCTGCGGTCGTCAGCCCCTCGGCCGGGGCATCGGCGAAGGTTTCAAGGATCTTCACCAGGCGGACGATGCTTTCGCTCATACTGATTCCCGATTTTGGGACGAATGAATCCCTAAATCGGGAATTCTGTCAAGCCACGGCATGGCATCGCCTTTTGCGCGCCACGCCATAGGCGCGCCATCCCATATCCGCGCCGTGCCAGAGGTCGGGGCGCGCCGCGCGGGACGGATCCCGCCCCCTGCCAGCCGGTCGCGCGGCACCACCGGGCGCGCGCCGGACCCGTCACGCAGTGGCGCCGGCGCCGATGGCCCAAAGGCGGACCGACCGCTTCCTTTCGCCGCGCTGTTGATCCCGCGCCGGCCGATCCCGCCCCCTGCCATCGCCGCCGCGCTGTGGGCTGATTTCCGGTCCTGCCGGGGATCGGGGCTTGCGTCGTGTCATATTTCGTATATTCGGGAAATATGGAAATTGAGATTGCCCACCGCCTTTCCGTCCTGAGCCACCCGCGCCGGCTGGCGATCTTCAGGCTGCTGATGCGGCGCTATCCCGACCGGGTGGCGGCGGGCGCGCTGGCCGAGGCGCTCGACCTGCGGCCCTCGACGCTGTCGAGCTACCTCGCGGCGCTGACGCAGGCGGGGCTGGTCAGCCAGACGCGGCTTGGCACCTCGCTGCGCTATGCGGTCGATATCGAGGCTGTGCGTGCGAGCTTCGACTATCTTCTGGGTGATTGTTGCGGCGGAAGGGCCGATCTGTGCCTGCCGGCGCCGCCGGTGCCGACCGAACGCTCGCGGTTGCGGGTGCTGTTCGTGTGCAGCGCAAATGCCGCGCGTTCGATCATGGCCGAGACGATCCTGCGGCGGGTGGCGGGAGAGCGGTTCGAGGTCTTTTCGGCCGGAACCGAACCGCGCGGCGGGCCGGATCCGCTTGCACTTGCGCAGATCGCCGCGGCGGGCGGGGATACGGCGGGGCTGGCCAGCAAGCGGCTGGCCGATCTGCGGGCGGCCGGCATCGCGGAATTCGACTTCGTCTTCACCCTGTGCGACCGGGCGGCCAATGCCGAGCGCGGACCCTGGCCGGGGCGGCCGATCTGCGCGCATTGGGGCGTGAGCGATCCGGCCGGGGTGGCCGGCGACGAGACCGTGCGGCGGGCCGCCTATACGCGCTGCCACGACGCGCTGGAGCGGCGGGTGCGGGCCTTGGCCGCGCTCGACCCCCGCGCGCCGGACCGCGCGGGGCTGCAGCGTGCGCTGGATGCGATCGGCGGCATGGATGAATGACACGGAGGACAGCGGATGACGACCTATGCGATCAACGGGCTTGGCCGGATCGGCAAGCTGGTGCTGCGGCCGTTGCTGGCGCAGGGCGCCCGCATCGCCTGGATCAACGACGCGGTGGGCGATCCGGCGGTGCATGCCCATCTGCTGGCCTTCGACAGCGTGCACGGACGCTGGCAGGCGACGATCGAGAGCGATGCGCAGGGCCTGACCATCGACGGCCGGCGGCTGCCCTTTCCGGGGGGCGCCGATTTGCGGGCGCTGCCCTTGCGCGATGTCGATGTGGTCATCGATTGCACCGGCGCGCATCGGACGCCGGAGCGGCTGGCGCCCTATTTCGAGGGGGGCGCGGGGCGCGTCGTGGTCTCCGCGCCGGTGAAGGCGCCGGAGGCGGCCAATATCGTCCGCGGTGTCAACGACCACGCCTTCGACCCCGGCCACCATCGCATCGTGACCGCGGCCTCCTGCACCACCAATTGTCTTGCGCCCGTGGTCAAGGTCATCCACGAGGCGCTGGGCATCCGGCACGGCGCGATCACCACGATCCACGACGCGACCAACACC
>JASBUM010000593.1 GCA_030147905.1 Acidimangrovimonas sp. | reverse complement strand
ATCAGATGGTCAAGGATCTGCGCACCGGGGTCGAGACATCGGACACCCAGGGCGTGCTCGACGGCGATCTCGACCGTTTCATGGCGGCGACCCTGGCGATGGACGTCGCCGGCATGAGCCGCGCCGACGCCCAGGCCGAGGGTTGATCGGCGCGCGGCAGGGCGGCGGCGGAGGCGGCGGCGGAGTCCGACCTGCGCCCGCAGCGTCCGCGGATGCCATCGCGGTGGCTTATGCGCGCGGGCCGGCTGTCGTCCCCGTTGCCGTACCCCCCTTGCCTTGACCCGCGCGGCATGCGTAGCTGTGCGCCACACGCATGGGGGGCGCATGAAGGACCATCCGCCGACACGCGCGGGCGCGGGGCCCGAGATTCAGTTGATATCGGTTCGTCAGTTTCCCTGGCTGCTGCGCGAAGGGTGGCGCGACTTCCGCGCGGCGCCGTTGACCGGGCTCGTTCTGGTCGGCGGCTTCGCGCTGGTCGGCCGCGGGCTCGTGTCATGCCGCGCGGGTGAGGCAACCCTTTGGGCCGCGGTGGCGGCGACGGTGGGGCTGGCGGCTGTGTCGCCCTTCGCCGCGGCCGCGCTCTATGACGTCAGTCGCAGGCGGGAACGCGGCCACGCGCCCGATACGCGGGCCACGCTGCGCGCGGCGGCAGGCGACGGCGAGGGCGCCCTGCTGGTGATGGCGGGCATCACGGTGATGCTGTCGCTTCTGTGGCTGATGGCGGTGCACGGGCTTGTCGCGCTCTATACCGGTACGCCGGTTTTCGGGCAGAGCCTGGTGTTGCCCGCCTGCCTGGGCGAGGGCTACGGCTTCATCTTGCTGGCGCTGGCGATCGCGGGGGGCGCGTTGCTTGCGTTCATTCTCTACCTGCTGACGGCGATCAGCCTGCCGCTGCTGTTCGATCGGGGCGGCAGCGCCTCGGGCGCGATGTTCACCTCGATCGCGGTGGTGGTCTTCAACCCGGTGCCGATGCTGGTCTGGGCCTGCACGCTGGCGGTGCTGCTGCTGCTGGCGGCGCTGCCGGGCTTTCTCGGGCTGATCGTGGTCCTTCCCGTTCTCGGCCATGCGAGCTGGCATCTCTACCGGGTGACATTGCGGCACGGCTAGTGACCTTGCGGCGCGGCGCGCGTCCCGGCCGCCACGAACCCCGCCCCGCCGGGGCCGCGCATGCGCCGGCGCCCGATCGCTGCCCGGCGCGGTGGGTGAGCTGCGGGCGCGCCATGCGGATGTGGTGAGAGGGCCGGTCAAGGCCCCGGCGCAAGGAGAGAGACACAGAAAGTCCGTTCGCGCGGCCGTGCCCCTGCTTTCGCTGTCCCGGAGCCTGGCCCGCCTGCACGACGCGCAGAGAGAGAGCGGCAAAGGGGCCACCGAAAACGCGAAAGGGGCGCATCCCGCGCGCCCCCTGTGGGCACCCGGGCCCTGATCGCTTGGCTTGTGCCGCTGCCCTAACCGTCAGACCAGCGCGTTCACACGCCTTGACCGGCCCCGCGCAATGACTACGGCCACAGGTGATCGCGGGACGCGCTGCCAATCCCGTCTCGATATGCTGCGCGCGCGAGAGTGGGTGGGGGGCTGCCGCCCCCCGGCCCACTGGGTGGTGGCCGGGCGGTGCGGCAGGGACCCCCGGGGGGATCAGCCCTTGGCGGCGCTGCTCGGAGCGCTGCTGCCGCCTGTCGCGGCGGGCTGGGAAGTGTTGATGGTCGCTCTGGCCGTGCCCGTGCCGGTACCGCCCGAGAGCGGATCGTCCTGACGCTGGACCGAGCCTTCGAAATGGGCGCCGCTCTCGATGGCGATGGTCTTGTGGATGATGTCGCCCTCGACCCGCGCGGTCGCGGTCAGCCGCACCTTCAGCCCGCGCACGCGCCCGATGATCCGGCCATTGACGACGATGTCGTCGGCCACGATCTCGCCGCGGATGGTCGCGCCTTCGCCGACGGTCAGCAGATGGGCGCGGATGTCGCCCTCGATCACCCCCTCGACCTGGATGTCGCCCGAGGTCTTCACATTGCCCACCACCGTCAGGTC
>JASBUM010000584.1 GCA_030147905.1 Acidimangrovimonas sp. | reverse complement strand
CCGCGCGTCACCCTGGGACGCCTGCGCGCGCCCTGCGCCTTGACCGAAGCCAGAGGCGCGCGCGCCGGGGCATGCGCGCGGGATGCGGGCTAGCGTGTCCGGCTGCGAATCCGGTCGTGGAGGCGCGCGACGATCCGGCTGGCGGTGGTCTCGAACGCGAAGGGCAGGACGGCATGGATCAGGGCCGCGGCACCGGCGGCGAAGAGCGTCAGCGCGAAACGCAGCGCGAAGGCCGCATGTTGCGGATAGCTTTCGCCGACGGCGCGCGGATGCTCCAGAAACAGACGTGCGAACATGACATTTCCCCTGATTGTCCTGCTGCGATTCTAACCGCGGCCCGGGTTGATCAGATCACGAACTTCATGGATATTACCCATATTGTTGTGACGCTTTCCCGGAGTCCCGCATAAATGGTGGAACTTGATGCCGCCGACCGCCGGATCCTTGCAGCCCTGCAGCGCGATGCCGATCAGCCGCTGGAGGCGCTCGGCCAGGCGGTGGGGCTGTCGCGGAACGCGGTCTGGCGCCGGGTGCGTGCGCTGCATGAAAGCGGCGTGATCCGCGGTCGGGTCATGCTCCTCGATCCGGAGCGGTTGGGCCTGGGGCTGGCCGTCTTCATTCAGGTGCGCACCGATCGGCATGCGCCGGAATGGCTGGCCCGCTTTGCCCGCGCCACGCGCGACCTGCCGCAGATCCAGGGGGTTTACCGGATGACGGGCGAGCTGGACTATCTGATCCGGGCGCGCGTCGCGGACATGCGCGATTACGACCGGCTGTACCAGGCGCTCATCAGCCGGATCGAACTTGGCGACGTCTCGGCAAGCTTCGTCATGGAAGAACTGAAGGAGACCACCGCGCTGCCGCTTTAGGCCGGCACGGCGCCGGCAGGGCGTTCAGGCCGGAACCGGCGCGGCGGCAGGGGCGGTGTGGTCGGCGCGGGTGACATCGACGCCATAGAGCCAGTCGAACCGCTCAAGCGCCATGCCGGGCGCCATGCGATCCCCGAGCCGCAGCCCGATATGGGCGAGCTGGCGCACCACGCCGGAGAGGTGATAGGCGCGCGCATTGCGGTTGGCGGCATCGACGATCCGACGCACACGTTTCTCGCGCGCGGCCTGATAGGCGGCAAGCGCGGCATCGGGACAAACGTACGATTCAAGCATCTCGGCCAGTACCCACGCGTCTTCCAGCGCCATGTTCGCGCCCTGCGCGAGGAACGGCAGCGTCGAATGGGCGGCATCGCCGAGGATCGCCGCGCCCTGCCCGTGCCAGCGTTCCGCCACCGGGTGGCGGAAAAGCCCCCACAGATGCACCGTCCCGACCCGATCGAGCCAGCCCCGGACGCGCGGACAGAACCCGGCGAAGGCTTCGCGCAGCGCCATCGGATCGTCGGTGGTGTTCCAGCTTTCCTCGGCCCAGCTATAGCGTTCCTCGACCGCGACGATATTGCGCATCCGCCCGTCGCCGAGCGGATAGCTGACCAGATGGCGCCCCGGCCCCACGAACAGCTCGGCCTCGGCGGGCGTGCCATCGGACGGGCCGGTCTCGTCCTCGATCACCGCGCGCCAGGCCACCTGACCGGTGAAGAACGGCTCCACCCGGCCATTGAGCGCCTCGCGGACGCGCGAATGCAGACCGTCGGCCCCGATCACCAGCGGGGCCTCGTGACAGGCGCCCTGCGCCGTCTTCAGCCGCGGCGCGTGGTCGCCCAGTTCGACCGCCACCACATGATGCAGCAACAGCGTCTGCACGCCGGCCGCGCGCGCCGCATCGGCCAGGATCGCGATCAGATCACCGCGCCGGGCAAGACGGAATTCCCAGTCGGGGTGTCGGCGCGCCATGTCCATGCGCAGCAGCCGCGCGCCGCGTTCGCCATCGCGCAGCACCACCGCACCTGCCCGCGGCGCCTTGTTCGCCAGCGCGCCGGCGAGCCCCATCGCACGCAGCACCGCCATCCCGTTGGGACTGATCTGGAGTCCGGCGCCGAATTCGCGGATTTCGGGCGCCTGTTCGAGAAGCGTCACCGCGGCCCCCCGCTGCGCCAGCAACGTGGCCACGGCAAGTCCCGCGATGCCGCCACCCAGCACCGTGATCCGCTTGTCCTTAACCGTCATCAGCCAGCCCACCCGTTCAATAAATATCAGATGCATCGCGGCCCTTTGAAAAGCCGTGACGCGCTCGGGCAGCCTGTCCCACCGACACCGCCCCCCCGGGGGTGCCGGTTACCGTTCAGTACTCAATCGTCGCGATGAACGCGTTCGCGACGTTCGTGCCGCTCCTGCGCCTCCAATGTCATCGTCGCGATGGGCCGGGCATCGAGCCGCTTGAGCGAAATCGGCTCTCCGGTCACCTCGCAATAACCATATTCACCACTGTCGATGCGCCGCAATGCAGCATCGATCTTCGCAACCAGCTTACGCTGTCTGTCGCGGGTACGCAATTCCAGAGCGCGATCGGTCTCCTCGCTCGCCCGGTCGGCGATATCGGGCACGTTGCGCCCCGAATCCTGAAGACCCTCGATCGTCTCGCGGCTTCCGTTAAGCAATTCATTCTTCCAGTTGAGAAGCTTGCGGCGGAAATATTCGAGCTGACGCTCGTTCATGAACGGCTCGTTCTCTGCCGGCACATAATCTTCGGGAAGAAAGACCTCGGCCTTCATCTTCTGTTCCTCCTGCAGACCGGGCTGCACGGGCACATATTCGTCAGTCATCCGGCACCTCTCGGGCGCTGCCATACCGCATGCAGGGGGGCTTGTCACTATCTGTCCGTCCGGCTTGCGGGAAAAAGCCCCTGTGTTACTCTCGCTCGAACGCTGTCAACGAACTGCCGAAAACTGCGATGAAATTCTCCTCGACCGCGGCCTATGTGGCCACCGAAGATCTGGCCCTCGCCGTCAATGCGGCGGTGACGCTCGAACGGCCTCTGCTGGTCAAGGGGGAGCCGGGCACGGGCAAGACCGAACTCGCCCGCCAGGTGGCGCAGGGTCTGGGGTTCGACCTGATCGAGTGGCATGTCAAATCGACGACCAAGGCCCAACAGGGGCTTTACGAATACGACGCCGTCAGCCGGCTGCGCGACAGCCAGCTGGGCGACGCGCGGGTGGGCGACGTGGGCCGTTATATCCGCCCGGGCAAGCTGTGGCAGGCCTTCGCCGCCGAAAGCCGGGTGGTCCTGCTGATCGACGAGATCGACAAGGCCGACATCGAGTTTCCCAACGACCTGCTTCAGGAACTCGACCGGATGGAATTCCACGTCTACGAGACCGGCGAGACGGTGCAGGCGCGGCATCGGCCGGTGGTCATCATCACCTCGAACAACGAAAAGGAACTGCCCGACGCGTTCCTGCGGCGCTGCTTCTTCCATTTCATCCGCTTTCCGGATCCCGAGACCATGCGCCGCATCGTCGAGGTGCATTTCCCGGGCATCAAGGATGCGCTCCTGACCACCGCGCTGACCCAGTTCTACGAATTGCGCGAGACGCCGGGGCTGAAGAAGAAGCCCTCGACCTCCGAGGTGCTCGACTGGCTGAAACTGATCCTCGCCGAGGATCTCGCGCCCGAGGATCTGCGCCGCGACGGGCATTCGCTGCTGCCCCGGCTGCACGG
>JASBUM010000235.1 GCA_030147905.1 Acidimangrovimonas sp. | reverse complement strand
TGGCGCAGCAGGTTCTCGATGCCCATCTTCAGCGTCAGGGTCGAGGACGGGCAGCCGGCGCAGGCGCCCTTCATGTAAAGATAGACGATCCCGCGGTCATAGCCGTGAAAGGTGATGTCGCCGCCGTCATTGGCCACCGCCGGGCGGACCCGGGTATCGAGCAATTCCTTGATCTGGGCGACGATCTCGGAATCCGGGCCGTCGTGGTCGGCGTGGGCCTCGGCCTGGGCTTCGGTCAGCACCGGATCCCCGGACTGGTAATGCTCCATGATCGCGCCAAGGACCGACGGCTTGACATGATCCCAGGCCAGCGTCTCGGCCTTGGTCACGGTGACGAAATCGGTGCCGAAGAACACGCCCTCGACGCCGCCGACGGCGAAGAGGCGCTTGGCAAGGGGCGAGGGGCCGGCACTGTCGGCGTTGGGGAAATCGGCGGTGCCGGTGTCCAGCACCGGTCTGCCGGGCAGGAATTTAAGCGTGGCCGGGTTCGGGGTGGATTCGGTCTGGATGAACATGGCGTATCTCCGAGTGTTACAGTCGGATATGCGCCCGGACGGGGCGCGAGTCAAGCTTTGGAATGGTTCTAATGTTGCGGCCCGCGCGCCCCTCAGGTGATCGCCTCGAGCCGTTCCTTCGTCATGCCGCCCGGCACGATCGTGATCGGAATAGGTAGCGTGCCCGAGTTGCGCGACAGTGCCGTGACCAGCTTGCCGGGGCCGCTTTTATCGGTCCCGGCGCCCAGGACGAGGATGCCGATCTCGGTATCCTCGCGGATCTGGGCAAGGATCTCGGCCACCGGCTCACCCTCGCGGATCACCAGTTCGGGTTCGACGTTGTGACGGCTGCGCATCCATTTCGCGAACACCTCGAAATGGGCCTCGATCCTTTCGCGGGCCTCGGCGCGCATGATGTCGACCACGCCGGTCCAGTACTGGAACTCTTCGGGCGGGATCACCGAAAGGATGGTCACGCCGCCCCCGGTATGGGCGGCGCGATAGGCCGCGAAGCGCATCGCGTTCAGGCATTCGCGGCTGTCGTCGAGCACCACCAGAAACTTTCGCATCGTCCTCTCCTTCAACCGGGCGATCTTCACCCAAGGGGGGGCGCGCTGGCAAGGGCCATGGCCGGGGCGAGGCGCCGCGCCGCCTTTCGGGTGGCGGCGGGGCCGTCAGGCGCGAAGCGAATGCGCCCAGTCCCAGTAGAGTTCGCGCACCCGTCGCGTCACCGGACCGACCTGGTAATGGGTTCCGTCGAATTCGGTGACGGGCATGACCTTGGTCATGTTTCCCGACAGGAACACCTCGTCGGAGGCACGGAAATCATCGAAGCCAAGCACCGTCTCATGCACCGTCATCCCCTCGGCGCGCAGATTGGCGATATGGCGGGCGCGGGTGATGCCGGCAAGGAAGGTGCCGTTGGCGACCGGTGTCAGGATTTCGCCGTCGCGGACCATGAAGACATTGGCGCTGGCGGTTTCGGCGACATTGCCCACGGCATCGGCCACCAGCGCGTTGGGATAGCCCTTGGCGCGTGCCTCGGCGATCATCCGCGCGTTGTTCGGATAGAGGCATCCCGCCTTCGCGTTCACCACGTTGTCGGCCAGCACGGGGCGACGGAACCGCGTCGTGGTCAGCCGGGTGCCGGCATCGGCGGGCGGCATCGGGATCTCTTCGAGGCAGATGGCGAAGCCGCTGCGATCGGCGCGCGGGACGATGCCCGTCTCGTCACCGTCGAGCGCCCAGTACATCGGCCGGATATAGACCGCCGCCGAGTCGGGATAGAGCGCGAGGCCCTCCTCGACGATGGCGACCATCGCCCCGGTCTCCACCGTCGGCGTGATCATCAGCGCCGCGGCCGACCGGTTGATGCGCGCGCAATGGGCGGCAAGGTCGGGGGCCACGCCGTCGAAGCGTCGTGCCCCGTCGAACACCGTCGTTCCCAGCCAGCTGCCATGGTCGGCCGCATGCATGATCGCCACGTCGCCCTCATGCCAGCGGCCGTTGAACCAGGTGCGGATGTTCTTGCCCGTCGCCATCGCGATCCTCCTTCACTGCCGGCGGAGTTAACCACCGACACCCGGCGGGGTCCAGAGCGGTGGCGGCGCGATCAGCCCGTCGCGCGGTCGCGGCGCGCCGCCAGCAGCGCATCGAGATCGAGCCGGCGCGTCACCATCGCCAGTCGGCCCTGCGCGTCGCGCGGCCATTCGTCCTGTGGCCGGTCACGGTAAAGCTCCACGCCGTTGCCGTCGGGGTCGCGCAGGTAGATCGCCTCGCTCACGCCGTGGTCCGAGGCGCCGTCGATGGCGATACCGGCATCCAGCAGGCGCCAGAGCGCATCGGCAAGTTCGGCTCGGTCGGGATAGAGAAAGGCAACATGGTAAAGGCCCGCATGGCCCTCGGGCGCCGGCGCGGCGCCGCGGCTTTCCCAGGTGTTCAGCCCGATATGGTGGTGATAGCCCCCCGCCGAGAGGAAGGCCGCCTGATCGCCGAATTTCTGCTGGAGTTCGAAGCCCAGGACACCTGAATAGAAGCCTATCGCACGGTCGAGATCGGCCACTTTCAGGTGGATATGTCCCACGCGGGTTTGCGGATGTACGGGGCGGGCGCCCCCGGCCGCGGCGGCGGCCCCGGTGGTG
>JASBUM010000575.1 GCA_030147905.1 Acidimangrovimonas sp. | reverse complement strand
CGGTAGGGGCTGGGAAGGTCGTTGCGGAACTGCGCCGCCACCCGCGCCAGCGGCGCCGTCAGGTCATAGCGCAGCGCGAGCCAGTCGCCGGGCTTCTCGGCGTCGGACTCCTCCTGCCAGGCGAAGACGCCTTCATTGGGGCGGTCGACGTCGGGCAGGAACTTGCCCAGCGCCTCGACCGTCTCGACGGCGGAGGTTTCCAGCGGATCGAACCCGTAGCGGTGATAGACGGCGGCGATCGCGTCGAGCATCTGCTTGCGTTCGCTCACCTCCGCACCGAAATAGTCGCGAAACCCCTTGGGGGTCTCGGCGCGGGGGCGCCGCTGGGATCTGTCCTTGGCCATGTCGCATGCTCCGGCTTGCCGGCTGTCGCGCGTCCTCTACCGGAAGGGGGCATGCGGGGCAAGTCCGCGCCGCGCGACACCGTCCGAAGGTTCGCGCGGGCAGCCCCCGCCGCGGGCGCGCGACGGGGCTGTCGCCGGCCCGCGCCATGGCCTATGCTCGCCCCCCGGGACAGGGAGGCATGCCATGGCACATCATCGGAAGGAAACCGACCCCACCGCCGTCGAGGAGCGCATCGCGCATCTGACCCGCAGCGTCGACGACCTGTCCGAGGTGGTCGCGGCCCAGGACGGGCGCATCGCGCGGTTGGAACGGCGCCTGCAACTGTTGATGGAACGCGAGGCCGAACGCGAACTCGATACCGGCCAGTCGATCCCGCTCGCGGACCAGAAGCCCCCGCATTGGTAGCAGCGCCCCGCTCGCCCCCCCCGCGCTCACGCGGTGTCCCGAGGCGCCGTCATGCCCCGGCCTCACAGCGGCAGGGCCGTGGTCGCCTTGATCTCACGCAGCACGAAGCTCGAGACGACGCTGCGCACCCACGGATTGCGCAGCAGGTTGTGCGACATGAACGCCTCGTAGGCTTCCACATCCGCCACCCGCACCTTGATCATGTAATCGGCCGTCCCGGACACCGAATGACATTCGAGGATCTCCGGGTGCCCATGGACCATCGCGGTGAATCCCGCGACGGCCTCGGCCGAATGATCCTTCAGCCGGATCGCGGCCAGAACACATAGCTTGGCCCCCACTTGCGCCGGATCGAGAAGCCCCACGCGGCCGCGGATCAGCCCCGCAGCCTCGAAATCCTGCAACTTCCGCCAGACGGTGCTTTGCGCCATGCCCACACGCTCGGCCAGGGCGGCAAGGGACAGCGACGAGTCGCGCTGTATTTCTCGCAGAAGCTGCCTCTCATGCTCTGAAAATTCCACGTGCCCCACCAATACGGAAAAATTCTTCCAAAGGATGCGCCGCCCGGCCGCGCTTTGAAAGCATTTTCCGACCCGTCCGCGGTAGAATGGCCAACAGGAGGAAGCGCGCCATGAACAATCAAGATGATGTGGGCACCCGTCCGGCCTACCGCTCCAGGACCCCCGACGCCTCGGGGCGCTACGACTACACGCCTCAGGAGGATGCCCTTTGGGGCCGGCTGTTCACCCGGCAGATGGAATTTCTCCGCGGACGCGCCGCCCCCGCCTATCTGGATGGCGTGGCCGCGCTCGGCCTCGGCGCGGAACGGGTGCCGCAACTGCGCGACATCGACAGCCGCCTCGCCGCGCTGACCGGCGCCGGCGTCGAGGGCGTGCCGGCGATCATCCCGCCCTCGCGCTTCTTCGAACTGCTTGCGCGGCGCCGATTTCCGGTGGCGACCTTCCTGCGCCGCCCCGAAGAGATCGACTATATCGAGGAGCCGGACATCTTCCACGAGGTCTTCGGCCATTGCCCCCTGCTGACCGATCCGGCCTATGCGCGTTTCATCGAGGGATTCGGTCAGCTCGGTGTGCGCCTGGGCAAGGCCTATAGCTGGCGGCTGTTCAGATTGTTCTGGTTCACGGTGGAATTCGGCATGATGCGCACGCGCGACGGATTGCGCGCTTTCGGCGCCGGCATCGTCTCCTCGCCGGCCGAGGCCGCGCATGCAACCTCGGGCAAGGCCGAAATGACCGACTTCGACCTCCTCACGATCCTGCGCACGCCCTACAGGATCGACATCCTCCAGCCGGTCTATTTCGTCATCGACGATCTCGCCCAGCTCGAACGGGCTCTGGCCACGGATATCGCGGCACTCATCGACGAAGCCAAGCGCCTAGGCGACCTGCCCGCACGGTTCGACAAGGCCGCCTGACCAGCACGCGCGCCCCGGGCCGCTTCTTCCGGCGGCCAATACCGCGGGGGTGAGCCCGCAGGGCGAGGGGGCAGCGCCCCATTCGGGCGCGTCCGGCAGGCTGGGCCGCATCCGGCGGAATTTATGCGGACGATACTCCCGGCTTCGCACCGGACTTGCGGTTCAACTCGATCGCGGCAGCCGGGTCACGCTGGACGACGCTCGATTGCACCCGCGGCCGCGCGTCTCGCCGCCCCCCCCCTGCGCTCGGGCATGCCCCGGTGCCCCGCGCCCCGGCCTGCGGCAGGGGCCCCACGGCATCGGGCGGGATCTACATCTCCTCGACCATGATCACCCCCTGCAACGAGCGCAGCGCATTGCGCACCTGGGGCGAGACGGGAAGCGCATCATCGGCGGTCAGCTCGATCTCGCGGCCGCTTTCGGGATCGTTGACACAGAAATGCACCGGCCCGCGCACCGAACCCGCGCCCTTTCGCATCCGCTCGAAGAGATGGGCCGCGGAGCTTACCGCCTCGGGACTCGCCACATGCACGCGCAGCCCGGCGGCGGCGACATCGGCGACGACACTCTCGATCGCGACCACCCCACGCGCGACCGGGTCGAACTGCCCCTCGTTGAACCGTGCCTCAAGCGACATGACCACGCGGTTGGTCTGGTCGAAGACCCTGCGGCAGCCATCGAAATCCTCCGCGAACAGCGCCATGCCGGCCACCTGACCGCTGGGGTCCGATATGTTCATGCGGAAAAACCGGGTGCCGCGTGCCGACTTGCGCTCCTGCAGCCCCGACACCAGCACGCCCACCCGCGCCACCGCGGCCCCGTCGGCCTCGGCCTTGGCCTGCAGCTCGGCCAGCGTCATCAGACCCTTGCGGCGCAGCGCCGGCACATAATCGTCAAGCGGATGGCCCGAAAGGTAGAAGCCCACTGCCTGATGTTCTTGCGCCAGCCGCTCGTCGGGCAGCCAGTCGTCGCAACTGGGCAGACGCGGCTCCGGCAGATCTTCGCCCGCCTCCCCGAACAGCGACACCTGGTTCGACGCCCTCTGTTCATGGATCGCCGCCGAATAGGCGCTCAGCGCATCGAGCGCGTGGAACACCCGCTGCCGGTTCGGGTCGAGCGCGTCGAAGGCGCCCGCGCGCGCCAGCATCTCCAGCGGCCGCTTGCCGATCCGCTTCAGATCCACCC
>JASBUM010000230.1 GCA_030147905.1 Acidimangrovimonas sp. | reverse complement strand
GATGGTCGATTTGCCCGAACCCGACAGCCCGGTGAAGAAGACGGTGAAGCCCTGCTTCGCCCGCGGCGGGCGCGAGCGGCGCAATTCCGCCACCACTTCGGGGAAGGAGAACCAATCGGGGATCTCGAGCCCCTCGGCCAGACGGCGGCGCAATTCGGTGCCCGAGATATCGAGGATCGTCACGCCTTCCTCGACCGCGTCGCGAGGCTCGTACTGGGCGCGGTCCTGGACATAGACCATCTGGCGAAAATCGACCATCTCGATGCCGATCTCGTCCTGATGGCGGCGGAACAGTTCCTGCGCATCATAAGGGCCGTAGAAGGGCTGACCGGCCGAGTTCTTCCCCGGCCCGGCATGATCGCGGCCGACGATCATATGCGTGCAGCCGTGGTTGCGGCGGATGATGCCGTGCCACAGCGCCTCACGCGGGCCGGCCATGCGCATGGCGAGGTTCAGCAGGCTGAGCGTCGTCGTCGCCGAGGGATATTGGTCAAGCACCGCCTCGTAGCAGCGCACGCGGGTGAAATGGTCGATATCGCCCGGTTTGGTCATGCCGACGACGGGATGGATCAACAGGTTCGCCTGAGCTTCGCGGGCGGCGCGGAAGGTCAGTTCCTGATGCGCGCGATGAAGCGGATTGCGGGTCTGGAAGGCGACGACCCGGCGCCAGCCGAGCTTGCGAAACAGGGCGCGCAATTCGTTCGGCGTGTCGCGGCGGGCCTTGAAATCGTAGTGCACGGGGGGCTGGATGCCGGTGATCGGCCCGCCCAGATAGATCGGCCCCGCCGTCTCGTGCAGGTAGCGCACCGAGGGATGGGCGCGGTCGTTCGCACCGAAGACGCCCTTGGCCTCGCGGGCCTTGTTCGGGCGCCATTTGTCGGTAACCGAAAGGATCGCGAGGATCACGCCCTCGGCATCGCGCAGGGCGATATCCTGACCCGGCTCGACCGCGTCGGCGAAGGCCTCGCTGACGTCGAGGGTGATCGGCATCGGCCACAGATCGCCGGTGGCAAGGCGCATGTTCTCGACGACGCCGTCGTAATCGCCCTCGGTCATGAACCCCTTGAGCGGATGGAACCCGCCGTTCATCAGCAATTCGAGGTCGCAGCTCTGGCGCAGCGTCAGATCCCACGACGGCAGATCGCCGGCCTCGGCCTTCAGCTTCTGCGCCGATTCATAAGAGACGAAAAGCTCGGGTATCGGCGCGAGATTGGACAATGACATGACGGATCGGGCCCCGTGAACAGCGGATGACGCGGGCGCTGCACGGCGCCCGTCAAGGCGGCTTAGCGTCGAAATGGGACGAAATTCAAGCCAAGGCGCGGCATTTGTCGCGAAAACGGAAGAAATGCCGCGGGCTCGCGCGGCGCGGGGAGGTTATTCCGAATTTTCGGCCAGCCAGCGTTCGGCGTCCAGCGCGGCCATGCAGCCCATGCCCGCCGAGGTCACCGCCTGACGGTAGAGATGGTCGGTCAGATCGCCGGCGGCGAAGACGCCCGGGATCGATGTCCGGGTCGATCCCGGCTCGACCCGGACATAGCCGCCGTGGTGCAATT
>JASBUM010000228.1 GCA_030147905.1 Acidimangrovimonas sp. | reverse complement strand
CGTCGCGCTTCGGCAACCGCTATGCCTACGGGCCGGTATTCGAGGCCGGGCGCCAGATGGTGGTTTCGGGCGGCCTGGGGTATTCCAAGATTCCGGTTCGCTTCGGCGTGCCGCCCGAGATCACGCTTGTGGATATTCCCGCATGAGAGAACCGCTCAAGGGCGTTCTGGCCATGGTCGGCTCTTGCACGATATGGGGCCTGTCGCCGCTTTATTACAAGGCGATCGCCGAGGTGCCGCCCGGCGAGATTCTGGCCCACCGCACCTTGTGGTCGCTGGTCTTCTTCGGCGTGGTTCTCGCGTTCCAGGGGCGGCTCGGCGCCGTCGGTGCGCTGGTTGCCGGGCGCAGTCTGTGACGCGTCGTATTGGCGGCGCTGGCGATTTCCGGCAATTGGTTCGTCTTCATCCTGTCGGTGGAGATCGGCCACTCGGTCCAGGCGAGCCTGGGCTATTACATCTTTCCGCTGGTGGCGGTGGCGCTGGGCGTGGTGGCCTTCGGCGAGCGGCTGCGCGGGATTCAGGCCGTGGCCGTCGCGCTGGCGGTGCTGGCGGTTCTGGTGTTGACCTTCGGGCTGGGGGTGACGCCGTGGATCTCGATCTTTCTCGCGTCGAGCTTCGGGCTATACGGCCTGCTCAAGAAAAGCATGCCGGCCGGCCCGGTGGTATCGGTCACCGCCGAGGTGCTGGTGCTGGCGCCGATGGCCGCGATCTGGCTTGTCGGGATCCATCTGCACTTGTGGCCCGTGGCGTGGGCGGGGCCGGAAGGCGGCTGGTTCGGGCGCGATCCCTTCGTCTCGGCGATGCTGGCCTTTTCGGGCGTCATCACGGCCGGGCCGCTGATCCTGTTTTCCTACGCCTCCCGGCGCATCGGTCTGGCCACGGTGGGGCTGGTGCAATATCTCAACCCCACGCTGCAATTCCTTGTCGCCACGCTTGTATTCCGCGAAGCCTTCGGCCGCTGGCACCTGATCGCCTTCGCGCTGATCTGGGCGGGGCTGATCCTCTATTCGGGCGAGAGCCTGCGTCAGGACAGGGCCGCGCGCAGACCGGTCAGAAGCGCGGGCACATCCGGCACGATCGAGACATAGTCGCGCAGGCCCGGATCGGCGAAGCCCTCGGCGATGACATGGTCGATCAATGCGGCCAGCGGCTGCCAGTAGCCCGCCGTGTCGAGCAGGAAGATGGGGTGCTCGTGCAGGCCGAGCTGACGCCAGGTGAGCACCTCGAAGAATTCGTCGAGCGATCCGGCCCCGCCGGGCAGGACGACGATCGCGTCGGAATTCATGAACATCACCTTCTTGCGTTCATGCATCGTCTCGGTGATGACCAGCGTCGTCAGATCGCGCTTGCCCTGTTCGCGACGCTCGAGGTGGCCGGGGATCACGCCGAAGGTCTGGGCGCCCGCGCCCTGGGCGGCACGCGCCACCATCCCCATCAGACCGACATCGCCCGCCCCGTAGACCAGCCGCCAGCCTTCGGCCGCGATCATGGTTCCCAGCGCATGGGCATCCTCGGCATAGGCGGGTCGCCCCCCGTCGCGGGAGCCACAATAGACACAGACGGATCGGTTCGGAAGGGTCATCGGCTGTCCGGCATCGTTACGGCTTGCTTTGACCCCTGATAACGGGGTTGCTATGGTCTCTCAAGCTCTGCTCGTGGGGGCGTGCAGTTCGGGGATTTGGGAATGACGGGCTGGTTGAGGTTTGGGCGCGGTGGCTCCTTGGCGGCCGGGTTCGTCGTCGCGGCGATCCTGGCGGGGTCGGTTGCGCTGATCGTGGGCAATTTCGCCGGGCCGGGCATGCAATTGCCATTGCCCGGCACCGCACCGCAGCCCGGAGGCGCGACAGGCAAGGCAACGCGTCCGGCGGGATCGCCGACGGGCACCGCCGCGCCCGGGGCGGCCGGGCATGCCAATGCGGGAAAGGGCGGCGCGGGGCAGAACGGCGCGGGGCAGAACGGTGTCGCGCGCGCTCCGGTCAAGACGCCCACGGGTATGCCGCCCGCCGTCTCGCGCTCCGCCGCCACCCCGAGCACGGTCGCCCCGAACGGAGTTGCGTCGAATGGGGGCGTGACAGGAGCGGGGGGCGGAGCCACCGGCAGCAGCGGGGCCACGACGGCACCGGCCGAGGCGGGGGCGCAGTCTGCGGCCAGCCTTCAGCCCCAGTCCCCTGCGACCCGCTCCCCTGCCACGGAGCCTGGCGCCACGCAGCCCGCCACCACGCAGCCTGCCGCTGCGCCGCCGGCGGGCGCGACGGCCCCCGGGGCAGGCGGGCCTAACGCGAAGCAACCGGGTACGGGCGCCTCTGGTCCGGGTGCCGCCCCGACTGCCGCCACGGGTGCCGCCGCGTCTGCCGCCGCGACCGGGGCGCAGGCGCCTTCCGCTCAGGCCGGCGCCGCGCAAGGCCCGGCTGCCGCGCCGCCGGTATCGCCGGGCTTCGATGTCGTTCGGGTCGCGCCTGACGGCAGTACCCTTGTCGCCGGTCGTGCCGCCGCCGGCGCCGATGTCGGGATCATGGTCGACGGCAAGGCCGCGGCCAGCGCCGTGGCCGATGCGGCGGGCCGCTTCGTGGCGCAGTTCGAC
>JASBUM010000226.1 GCA_030147905.1 Acidimangrovimonas sp. | reverse complement strand
AGGCGCAGCGAAACCCCGGCATGGACCGTCTTGCGATCGTTCAGCTCAAGAAGCAGAAGCTGCGCCTGAAGGAGGAGATCAGCCGCCTCAGCGACGCCTGATCGCGGCGCAAGGGCGCCGTTCGAAGGCCAGGTTGGGCCGTGACCGGTCTCGGCCCTCCCGTTTTCGTGCAGACGGGGCCCTTTCCGGACCATTGTCGAAGCGCCCGGCCGCGTTACGCGAAGCCACCGGTCCTGTCTGGCGGGCGGGGCCGGCCTATCAGGGCTGCGCGCGGCCGTCCGTCACGATGCCCGGGGGCGCCGGTAAGGTGACGGATGCCCGATGGCGGCGGCCGCCGTGGTGCCGAGGCCGATCCCCGCGCGCGATTGCGAGCCAGGCAAGCGCGACCCAGGCAAGATCCGCCGGTGCAGGTTCTGTCCGTGGCCGCAGTCCGGGCCTGGGCCGTTGGTCGGGGGCTGTCGCTTCGGGGGCGGCTGCGATGGCAGTGCGTCGGGGGCTGTCCGCGTCTCAGTACAGGTTCAGCACAGATATTGGCCCCCGTTGATCGTCAGTGTCGCGCCGGTGATGAAGGCAGATTCGGCTTCGGCCAGGAAGACCACGCAGCGGGCGATCTCTTCGGGTTCGCCCAGCCGTCCGACGGGAATATTCGGCAAGATCCGTTCCTGCAGGACCTTTTCGTCGATTGCGCGGACCATCTCGGTGCCGATGTAGCCCGGACATATGGTGTTAACCGTGATGCCGGCGCGCGCGCCCTCCTGTGCCAGCGCCTTGGTAAAGCCGATGTCGCCGGCCTTGGCGGCAGAGTAGTTCGCCTGTCCGGCCTGCCCCTTCTGTCCGTTGATCGACGAGATGTTGATGACCCGTCCGAATCCGCGCTCGCGCATGCCGGGCCAGACGCGATGGGTCATGTTGAACAGACCGGTCAGATTGGTGTCGATCACCTCGCGCCACTGGCCGGGGGTCATCTTGTGAAACATCGCGTCGCGTGTGATGCCGGCGTTGTTGACCAGAACCGACACCGGGCCAAGCTCGGATTCCACGCGCGCGACCCCCTCGCTGCAGGCGTCGTAATCCGCCACCGACCAGCGGAAGGCGGCAATACCGGTGTCGGTGCTGAATTTTTCGGCCACAGCGTCGTTGCCCGCGTAATTGGCCGCGACGCGATAGCCCGCATCTTTCAAGGCGACGGAGATCGCGGCGCCGATGCCGCGGGTTCCGCCGGTGACGAGCGCAACGGATGAAGACATGCTGACCCCCCTGTTACTGAAACGCGAATCTTTCTAACGAAACAATATTACAATTGCTTCGATCAAGATGGAATTTAATTTCTGCGCCTGAATTACGGGCGCTCCAGACACATGGCAACACCCATGCCGCCGCCAATGCACAATGTCGCCAGCCCTCGCCGGGCCCCGCGCCGGCGCATCTCGAACAGAAGCGTGTTGAGGATGCGACATCCCGAGGCGCCGATCGGATGGCCGATCGCAATGGCACCGCCATTCACATTGACGATGGCCGGATCCCAGCCCATGTCCCTGTTGACCGCGCAGGCCTGAGCGGCGAAAGCTTCGTTGGCCTCCACGAGGTCGAGATCCTCCGCCTTCCAGCCCGCCTTCTCGAGCGCCTTGCGGCTGGCATGGATCGGCCCCACGCCCATGATGGCCGGGTCGAGACCCGCGGTGGCATAGGAGGCGATGCGCGCCAGCGGCTCGATGCCGCGTCTTTCGGCTTCATCCGCCGTCATCACCAGCACCGCGGCGGCGCCGTCGTTGATGCCGCTCGCGTTGCCCGCGGTCACGGTTCCTGTCTTGGCAAAGGCCGGGCGCAGCTTGTGCAATGCCTCCATCGTGGCGCCGTGGCGGATATATTCGTCATCGGCGACCGTGACCTCGCCCTTGCGGGTCTTGACCGTGAAGGGGATGATCTCGTCACTGAAGCGGCCCGCCTTCTGGGCCTCTTCGGCCTTGTTCTGGCTTGCGACGGCGAATTCATCCTGCTGATCCCGGCCGATCTGCCACTTTTCGGCGACATTCTCGGCGGTCTGGCCCATATGATAGCCGTTGAACGCATCCCATAGCCCGTCGCGGATCATCGAGTCGATGAACTGCATGTCACCCATCTTGCGCCCCGAGCGCAGATGCGCGACATGCGGCGCGAGCGACATGCTTTCCTGTCCGCCGGCAGCCACGATCGCGGCATCGCCGAGCTGGACATGCTGCGCAGCCAGCGCCACCGCGCGCAGCCCCGAGCCGCAGACCTGATTGATCGACCAGGCCGCGCTCTCTACCGGCAGGCCAGCCTTGACATGGGCCTGCCGCGCGGGGTTCTGGCCCTGGCCCGCCGTCAGCACCTGGCCCAGGATGGTTTCCGAGATTTCGGCCTTGTCGATACCGGCGCGCGCGACGACGGCCTCGAGAACGGCTGCACCCAGGTCGTGGGCGGGCGTGTCGGCGAACGCCCCGTTGAAGCTGCCCACGGCGGTTCGCGCTGCGGATGCGATTACGACATTGGTCATGACCAACCCTCTCCTGCCACTGTAAGCGGCTCCCGTCCCGGAGTGAGTCCCGGAGCGACGGGGCCGGCGTCCCTTGAGCATGGTCATAGGCTGGCAGGCGTCAAGGACAATGGCGGATCAGGTCATGTTGAATTCCGACTGCGGGAAATTCGGGCGCGGCACCCCGCGCGATGTGACGCCGCGGGCACCCGGATGACGCGGCTAGACGCGCATCCGGGCCGGTAACGGTTGCCGCGCTCCGCCACATCGTCACTGCAGCGCAGCGGAAGCAGCGTCACGAGCCGTTCCGATGGCGACCGCGGCCGCATTCGTTCAGGCGCTGCGCGCGTCCCGATACGCTTCGCCCCAGGCGGGGCGAATCGTGGGCGCGCCGAACAGGAAGCCTTGCATGCAGTCGATGCCGGCGTTGATGAGGAAATCCGCGTCATGCGGGTCCTCGACGAATTCGGCGACGGTGAACATGTCGAAATGCTGGGCGATGGAGATAAGCG
>JASBUM010000224.1 GCA_030147905.1 Acidimangrovimonas sp. | reverse complement strand
GATGCGACAGGATGTTGCGTTCTGCCGCGGGCCAGAGCGGGGCCGGGGTGTCGCGATAGATCCGGGCGCGGATGGCCGGGATCGTGACCGCGCCGTCGGCGATCGCCCCGAGGATCTGACGCTCGCGCATGCTGCGGTGGGTGGCCAGCGCCTCGAGGCGGGCAGGCGCGTCGGTCACCGCCGCGCCGTGACCGGGATAGAGGATCGCCGGCCCGATACCGGCAAGGCGACCGAGCGAGGCCATGTAGGCCGCCATGTCGCCGTCGGGCGGCGAGACGAGCGAGCTTGCCCAGCCCATCGCCAGATCGCCGCTGAATACCGCCTCGCCCCAGAGAAAGCACAGGTGGTTGCCGAAATGTCCCGGCGTGTGCAGCGCCGTGAGGCGCCAGCCCGCGCCCGCGATCACCGCGCCGTCCGGCAGCGTCCGGTCGGGGCGGAACCCCGCGTCGACGCCTTCGCCGCCGCCGATCGGGACCGTTCGGGCAAGCTCGATCAGGCGCGGATTTCGACCCGCATCGGCCGGACCGAAAGCCAGCACCGGCGCCCCGGTCCGCGCGGCGATGAGCGGTGCCAGCGAGGAATGATCGTGATGGGCATGGGTCACCAGGATGTGGCTGACATGTTCGCCCGGCGCCAGGGCGCCGAGAATGGCCTCGGCATGCACCTCTATGGCGGGGCCCGGATCGATCAGCGCCAGGCCGCCGCCATCGCCCACCAGATAGGTGTTGGTGCCGCGTTCGGTCATCGGCGAGGGGTTGGGCGCGAGAATGCGGCGAAGCCCGGGTGCAAGCCATTCGGGCCGGCCGGCCGGTGGTGTGGCGTGATCGTCGGGGGCGGTGGATGTCCTGTGCATATGGGCCTTTCTCTGTCCCGCGCCGCCCGATAGGCTCCGGCCATGAGACGGGAATTTTTCAAACGCTTCGTGCCGCGCAGCCTCTACGGCCGCGCCGCGCTGATTCTCGTCGTGCCGATCGTCACCATCCAGCTGGTGGTCTCGGTGACCTTCATCCAGCGCCACTATGAAGGCGTCACCCGGCAGATGACCGGCAATATCATGCTTGAAGTGGGCTATCTTCTCTACCGGGTCAATACGGCGCCCAGCTTGGCCGCGGCCGAGACCTACATCGCCGAGCTGCAGGGGCCGCTACAGATGACGGTGACCCTGCCCGCGAGCGGGCCCGCCGGTTTCCAGCGGCAGTTTCTGGACTTCTCGGGACGCGAGATGATCCGCACCCTGCGCCACGGGATGCCGCAGGTCGTGGCGGCCGACCTGCTGTCCAACCCAGATGCGGTCAACCTGCTGATCCGCAGCCACTACGGGCTTATGCGTGTCGTCTTCAGCCGCCATCGGGTGGCGGCCTCGAATCCGCATCAGCTTCTGGTGCTGATGATCCTGATCTCCATCCTGCTGACCGCCATCGCCTATTACTTCCTGCGCCGGCAGTTGCGGCCGATCACCCGGCTTGCTCGCGCGGCCGAGGAATTCGGCAAGGGGCGCTCGGTGCCCTACAGGCCGCGCGGCGCGGTCGAGGTGCGCGCGGCCGGCCGCGCATTTGTCGAGATGCGCGCCCGGATCGAGCGCCAGATCGAGCAGCGTACCCTGATGCTGTCGGGGGTGAGCCACGACCTGCGCACCCCGCTGACCCGACTGCGGCTGGGGATGGCGATGCTCGACGACGGGCCGGAGGTGGAAGCCCTTCGGCGCGATCTCGACGACATGGAGCGGCTGCTGGACAGTTTCCTCGCCTTCGCGCGGGGCGATGCGCTCGACGATCCCGAGCCCTGCGATCTGGCGGCACTCCTGGGGCAGATCGTCGACAACGCGCGTCGCGGCGGCCAGACGGTGGATTTCATGGCCCCCGAGATCGCGCTGCCGCCGGTGCGCCTGCGTCCCCAGGCCGTGACGCGCGCGGTCGAGAATCTTCTGGGCAATGCCCGCCGATATGCGCGCCGGGCCGAGGTCCGGCTGATCGGCGACGAGCGGATGATGCGCATCCTGGTCGAGGACGACGGCCCCGGGATCCCCGAGGACAAGCACGAGGAGGCGCTGCGTCCGTTCACCCGGCTCGACGCCGCGCGCAACCAGGATCGGGGCGGGGGCGTCGGACTGGGGCTTTCGATCGCCGCCGATATCGCGGGCAAGCATGGCGGGACACTGCGGCTCGGGCAGGGGACGCGGCTGGGTGGGCTGCGCGTCGAACTGACGCTGGCGCGTTGAGCCGGGCCATGGCGTCGCGGAAGACGGTCGGCCGCGGGACGGGCCTGCGCGCGCCCTCGCCGCCGTCGGCGGACAGGCTCGCTGTAGCCGGCCGGTTGCGCATCGCGTCGATTCGGGCGTGCCGGGCGAATGGGCCCGCGCACGGCCCTTGCAGCGGATTCGACGCCAAGCCTCAGCCCGGCGTCGCGGCCGCGCTAGCGGGGCAGACCAAAATCCGGCGCCAGGTCCAGGCGGGCGCGGATCGTCGCGGGCGTGGCCCCGTCGGCGCGCAGCGTCGCAAGCGCGCGGGCGTCGTCGCGCTTGGCCAGCCTGCGGCCCTTGTCGTCACGAATAAGGTCATGATGGAAATAGCTTGGGGTCGGAAGCTCAAGCAATTCCTGAAGTAGCCGGTGAACCCTTGTCGCCTCCAGCAGGTCGGCCCCGCGGGTGACTTCGGTAATGCCCTGGGCCGCGTCGTCGACGGTGACCGCCAGATGATAGGCCGCGTCCATGCCGGGCCGCGACAGCACCACATCGCCTATCTCGGCGATCATCGCGTCCCGGTCCAGACGATGGGTCCCGGGATGGAGCGGGCCGCGCTCCTCGAATGCGGGCTGCCGGCCGCCGAGACAGGCGAAGGCGCGCGCAACATCGAGCCGGAGGGCGTCGTCGGGGCCGGCGGCGGCCATCGGGCGGCCGCGGCAGGTGCCGGGGTAGATCAACCCGTCGGGGCCGGTCGCGGGCGCGCCCTCCTGCGGCGCGTTCTGGGCTGCGCGGATATCGGCCCGGCGGCAGCGGCAGGGATAGAGCAGGCCGAGACCGGCGAGCCGCGCCAGCGCCGCGCGATAGGCGTCAATCCTTTCGGACTGGCGCATGACCGGCCGCGGCCAGACAAGGCCGAGCCAGGCGAGATCGTCCGCAATCGCCGTCTCCCACCGGGGGCGGCTGCGCGCGCGGTCGAGATCCTCGATCCGCAGCAGGAAGGTCCCCGCGGCACCGGCACGTTCCGCCGCGATCAGCGCGGCATAGGCATGGCCCAGATGCAGCGGACCGCTCGGCGATGGCGCAAAGCGGGTCACGGCCATCGCGCGAACCTCAGGATTGGGCGGCAAGCCATTGACGGAACGATTCTTTCGCGCGGTCGGTATAGGCGCGGTAGCGGTCCTTGCGTCCGCGCCTCCCGCCCTTGGCGTCGACCGGCGGGAAGAGACCGAAATTGACGTTCATCGGCTGAAAGCTGCGGGCTTCGGCGCCTCCGGTGATATGGGTCACAAGCGCGCCCATCGCGGTTTCGGGCGGCGGCGGCACAAGCGGCCCGCGGCCCAGCACATCCGCCACCGCCAGACGCGCAGCGACGAGCCCCATCGCCGCGCTTTCGACATATCCCTCGACCCCGGTGATCTGCCCGGCAAAGCGGATATGCGGACGCGATTTCAGCCGAAGCCGGCCGTCCAGAAGCCGCGGTGAATTGATGAAAGTGTTGCGATGAATGCCGCCAAGACGGGCAAACCGCGCGTTCTCCAGCCCGGGGATCATCCTGAAAACATCGGCTTGCGCGCCATACTTCATCTTGGTCTGGAAGCCCACGATATTGTAGAGCGTGCCCAGCGCATTGTCGCGGCGCAGCTGCACCACCGCATAGGGCTTGTTTGCGGGATCATGGGCATTGGTCAGTCCCACCGGCTTCATCGGCCCGTGGCGCAGGGTTTCGCGGCCGCGCTCGGCCATGACCTCGATCGGCAGGCAGCCGTCGAAATAGCCGGCAGTCTCGCCTTCGTGGAAGGTGGTCTTGTCGGCCGCCAGCAGCGCGTCGATGAAGGCTTCGTACTGGGCCTTCGTCATCGGGCAGTTCATATAGGCGGTCTGTTCCTCGACCGTCGCGCCCTTGTCATAGCGCGACTGCATCCAGGCGACCGACATGTCCACGCTCTCGGTATAGACGATCGGGGCGATTGCGTCGAAGAACGCCAGGCTCTCGGCCCCGGTTTCGGCCCTGATCGCCTCGGCCAGCGTGCCCGAGGTCAGGGGACCGGTGGCGATGATCCAGTTTCCGGAGGAGGGAAGCTCGGTAACCTCTTCTTCCGACACGGTGATCATGGGATGCGCGCGAAGCCGCGCCGTCACCGCCCGGGCGAATGCCTCGCGATCGACGGCCAGCGCGCCGCCGGCGGGCAGTTGGTGGGCATCGGCCATCTCCATGATCAGCCCGCCGGCCGCGCGCATCTCCCAGTGCAGCAGCCCGACGGCGTTCTGTTCGTCGT
>JASBUM010000548.1 GCA_030147905.1 Acidimangrovimonas sp. | reverse complement strand
CCTGGACCCTTTGCGCCAGTTCCGGCCCGAGGATCACCGCGCCCATCGGGAAGAAGCCGGCGGTGATGTTCTTCGACGAGATGATCGCATCGGGCACGAAATCATAGGTCTCGCAGCCCCAGGTATTGCCGGTGCGTCCGAAACCGGTGATGACCTCGTCGGAGATCAGGGGAATTTCGTATTTGCGCAGGATCTTCTGCACCGCCTGGAAATAACCCTTCGAGGGCGGTATCACGCCGCCCGCGCCCATCACCGGTTCGGCGAAGAAGCCGGCGATCGTCTCTGGACCTTCCTTGATGATCGTCGCTTCCAGTTCCTTGGCCAGGCGCTCGGTGAATTGTGCCTCGCTTTCTCCGGGTTGGCCGAAACGCCAGTAATGCGGGCAGGTCAGGTGGATGAAGCCCGGAAGCGGCAGGCCGAAGACGGAATTGTAGGGCTTGCCGGTCATCGAGGCCGATACGGCGGTGACCCCGTGATAGGCGTTGATGCGAGTCAGGATCTTGCGCTTTTGCGGGTTGCCCTCGGCGGCGTGGAGAAACCAAAGGATCTTGACCATCGTGTCGTTCGCTTCAGAGCCGGAATTGGTATAGAAGACCCGGCCGGCCTCGAAGGGCGAAACCTCCACCAGCTTTTCCGACAGCATCACGGTCTGGTCCGACATCCGCCCGAAAAAGGCGTGATAGCCGGGGAAGCGATCATATTGCGCCTTGGCCGCCTCGATCAGGCCGGGGTGATCGAAGCCTGCGACCATGTTCCAAAGGCCCGAATTGGCATCGAGATAGCGTTTACCGTGGACGTCCACGACATAGGGGCCCTCGCCATGGGTCACCACGACGGCGCCGCGGTCATGCACCGAAGGCAGGTCGGTAAAGCCGTAAAGCGAAAAGCGGTCGGCCCGCGATTCCCAGCTGTTCGTCGCCTTGTCACGCATGATGGACTTCCTTCCATGATCGGTCGCAGGCACGCTAGCGCCGGATCCGAGCGGTTTCAATCCGGCGCGTCGCGCGCCTTGGCGGGCTGACGGGGCAGGCGGGCAAAATGGCGGCTTTGGCGCCCGCCACGAGGCAAATCACCCGTCCGACGGGCCTCCGTATCGGCGGCGGCGTTCTGTGGCCCGCCGGCCGGCACGGATCGGGTACGGTCGCCTGCCGCCCGCGCGCCATTGAACGGCGCGACCCGAGCGGCTAGCGTGGGGCGGATTTACGGTGGTCGCGCGGCGGATGGGATGTTCGGCGATGGTGGAGACGCATGGTCGGATCACGCTATGGGCGATCGAGGTCTTCCTGGCGATGATGGAAGAGCGCGCGGTTTCGGCCGTCGCGCGGCGTCTGGGCGCCAGCGTCTCGGGCGTCAGCCAGCAGCTTTCGGCGCTGGAGGGCGCGCTGGGCGCCACGCTCTTTGATCGTTCGGCCCGCCCTATGGCGCCCACGCCGGCGGCCGAGATGTTTCGCCGCCGCGCCCAGGTCATCCTTGACGAGGTTATGCAGGCGCGCGCGGAGCTTGCCGCCGACGATCTGGCAGGGCTCAGCGCCTTTCGCATCGGCATGGTGGAGGATTTCGATTCCGACGTCACGCCGCGGCTTCTGGCCGAGATGTCGGCCGATCTCAGAACCTGTCAGTTCCTGCTTGAAACCGGCCCCAGCCATCGGCTGTTCGATCAACTCGACGGCCGCGCGCTGGATGCGGTGGTGACCGCCGAGATGGGCGCGCCCCCCGAATGGATGGAGTTGCATCCCCTGCTGGAGGAGCCGTTCATCGTCGCCGCGCCGCAAGGGGCGATCGACAGGGAGGGCGACGTGCTGGCCCAGTTGCGGCGCCTGCCGCTGATCCAGTATTCGGCCCGGCACGTGATGGGACGCCAGATCGCGGCCCATCTGGCCGACGAGGATCTGCGCCTGTCGCACCGGTTCGAGCTGGACAGTTATCACGCCATCATGGCCATGGTCAGCGAAGGCGCGGGATGGACAATTCTGACGCCGCTCGGCTATCTCCATGCACAGCGATTCCGTGACCGGGCCGAGGTTCTGCCGCTGCCTTTCGCGCCGCTCAGCCGCCGGATCGTGCTCTATGCCTGTGCCGGCGCTCTGCGCGAGATGCCGGCGCAGGTGGCGGGGCGTCTGCGGCGACTGCTGGGGGAACTCGTGGTCGGGCCGGCATGTGCGCGGCTGCCCTGGCTGAGGGACGGATTGCGCGTGCTGTAGCGCGGCGGGCGCCGCGGTTTAACGGCCGCGGCGGGTGCGGATCATCACGGGCGCGGCCGGCGAAGACGCGGCGTCCGGCATTGACAGGAGGACGGGATGAACAATTCAGCAAGCACGGGGCCGGTGATGACCGCGATGGCCAAAGGCGACGGCGAGGATGCCGAACGCAGCACCGGGGCGGGCGGCCGGTTCGAGCGCCTGTTCTTCGAAAGCCGCAATGTCATCATCGCCGGCGAGATCAACGACAAGTCGGCCCAGCGGGCGGTGACCCAGCTGCTGGCCCTGGCCGAGGCGGGCGACGATCCGATCAACGTCTTCATCTCCTCGCCCGGCGGTCACGTCGAATCCGGCGACATGGTGCATGACATGGTCAAGTTCATCCGCCCGCGGGTGCGCACCATCGGCTCGGGCTGGGTGGCGAGCGCGGGCGCACTGATCTTCGTGGGGGCGGACAAGGCCGATCGCTACTGCCTGCCCAATACGCGGTTCCTGCTGCATGAACCCTCGGGCGGGATCGGTGGCAAGGCGACCGACATGATGATCCAGGCCGAGCAGATCCGCATCATGCGCGAACGGTTCCACCATCTCTTCGCCGAGGCCACCGGACAGACCGCCGAGCGGATCGCCGAAGACACGGCGCATGACTTCTGGCTGACTGCGCGCGAGGCGATCGACTACGGCTTGCTGGGCAAGATCATCCATTCGATCGACGAACTGGACTGACGGGACCTGAACCGGCGGGACAAGGCCGGTAGCGGGCGCATCCGTGGCAGGACGGCGCCCCCCCCGGCGCCTCTCTTCCGCGGGCGCCTCCTTCCACGGATGCCTGCGTCGTGCCCGCCTGCGCGCCGGCTCGGCGTCCATCCACCGGCGTGCTGGCTCAGGTGCCCCGCCGCCTGCGCGCCGGCGTGTCTATCTGCTGGCGTGCCGGCTCAGGTGCCGTAGTGGCGGCCCTCGTCGCCGGCAGCACCCTGAACCGTCTCGGCCGCATCGGTCAGCGCCTTGACGATCTGATCGAGCGCCGGCCGTTCCAGCCGCACCGGAAGTCGCACGTCGCAGGCCCGCATCAGCATGGCGCGGGTGCGCGGCAGTTCGGGCATCGACGTCAGGAACTGCCAGTTCCAGAAGGCGCGGGCATTGTCACGGCTCAGCCCGAAGACCTGTACCGCGACGCCGCGTTCGGCCGCGGCCCGCGCGAAGGCGCCGGCTGCCTCGTCGCTGTCGAAGCCCCGCAGGTTGAACTGGATCGAATCGGGCGCCCGCTCTTCGGGGCCAAGGGCGGGCGGGACATGGAACCATTGCGTCGCGTTGAGCCGGGCGGCGACGTAGTCGTGATTGGCCCGCCCGCGATTCACCCGCGTCTCGAGCGCGGCCAGCTGCGGCCGGATCACCGCGGCCGAGAGATTCTGCATGCGCATGTTGTAGAGCGGCAGGCGGTTCTGCCACAGGTTCACCGCATCGGCCATGCCGGGATGCTTGCGCCAGTTGTGTTCATAGGCGCCCGACATGACGATCGCGCGCGCAGCCAGATCGGCGTCATCGGTGACGAGAATCCCGCCTTCGCCCGCGTTGATCATCTTGTAGGACTGGAACGAGAAGCAGCCGACCTTGCCCAGCGTGCCGATCTTGCGCCCGTGCCACAGCGTGCCCAGCGAATGGGCCGCGTCCTCGATCACCGGGATGTCGCGCGCCGCGCACAGCTCGAGGATCCGGTCCATGTCCGAGGTATGGCCGCGCATGTGGCTGATGACGACCGCGGCGATGGTGTCGTCGAGCCGGGACTCGAAATCCGCCATCACCAAGCGGAAGCTTTCGTCCACCTCCGCCAGTACCGGCTCGCAGCCCGCATGGATCACCGCCGAGGGCACAGCGGCGAAGGTGAAGGCGGGGATCAGCACCCGCGCCCCGGCCGGCAGATCGAGCGCGCGCAGCGACAGGAAGAGCGCCGCCGAACAGGACGAGACGGCAAGCGCGAAGCGGGTGCCCATCGCCGCCGCGAACTCGCCTTCAAGCCGGGATACAGGCGCGTCGTCGCTGGTATAGCGAAACAGGTCGCCCGACCGCAGCATGCGGTCGATCTCGGCGCGCGCAGCATCGGGGATCGGTTCGGCGTCGTAGACGCTTGCACTGCTCATCTTTCACCCATC
>JASBUM010000547.1 GCA_030147905.1 Acidimangrovimonas sp. | reverse complement strand
CGCCCATGGCGACCTGCTCGAAGCGACGCTCGATCTGGCGCGTTTCCGAAGTGGAACGGCCCGCGCCATCGCCCGGACCGGCCTTGCGAACTATTTCGCCGGCGCCGCTCTCATGCCCTATCGCGTCTTTCTCGAAAGCGCGCGCGAGATGCGCCACGACCTCGAACGCCTGGCCGAAGGTTTCGGCGCCTCGATCGAACAGGTGGCACACCGCCTTTCCACCTTGCAGCGTCCCGAGGCGCGCGGCATCCCGTTCTTCTTCGTTCGGGTCGACCAGGCCGGCACCATCACCAAGCGCCACTCCGCCACCCGGCTCCAGTTTCCGCGGTTCGGCGGGGCCTGTCCGTTGTGGAACGTTCACGCCGCCTTCGAGACGCCGGGGCGCTTCCTGCGCCAGCGCGCCGAAACCCCCGATGGCATGCGCTATTTCTGCCTCGCCCGCGAGGTCACCCGTCCGGGCGGGGCCTACAATGCGCCGCTTCGGCGCTTCGCAATCGGCCTCGGCTGCGAGATCCGGCACGCCGAGGCGCTGGTCTACGCGGACGGGCTCGACCTGACCCGCAGCTTCGAGCCGATCGGCATCTCCTGTCGGATCTGCGAACGCAGGGACTGCCACCAGCGCTCGGTCCCGCCGCTTGAACGGCGCCTCACCATCGACCCGGACCGCCGCGGGCTGCTGCCCTACGAGGTCGGCTGAAGCACCGGCTCAAGACCCAGCCGCGGCCCCGTGCGCGGCCCCGGGCCGGTCGGCCATGTCACGGCCATGCCGGCCGCCCCGACGTCAGCGCTGGGACTGGCGCCAGTCGGGATGGATCCAGGGCGCGGCCTGATCGGCCGGAAGCATCCCGCGTCCGAGGATGTGATCGGCGGCCTTCTCACCCACCATGATCGAGGGGCCGTTGAGATTGCCGTTGGTGATGCGCGGGAAGATCGAACTGTCGGCCACGCGCAATCCCTCGACGCCGATGACGCGGCACTCGGGGTCGACGACGGCGAGCGGATCGTCGCGCCGCCCCATGCGGGCGGTGCCGCAGGGATGGAAGGCACTTTCGGCATGATCGCGGACAAAGGCGTCGATCGCGGCGTCATCGGCAACCGCCGGGCCGGGCTGGATCTCGTCGCCGCGATAGGGCGCGAAGGCCGGCTGGGCGAAGATCTCGCGCGTCAGGCGGATCGCGGTCCGGAAGTCGCGCCAGTCCTCGGGCGTCGACATGTAGTTGAACCGGATCATCGGCGCCACGACGGGATCGGCCGCGCGCAGCCGCACCTCGCCGCGCGAAGGCGACCGCATCGGCCCGACATGCGCCTGGAATCCGTGGCCTCCTGCGGCCGCCCGCCCGTCGTAGCGGACCGCAAGCGGCAGGAAATGAAACTGGATGTCGGGATATTCCACACCGGCCGCACTGCGGATGAAGCCGCCGGTCTCGAACTGGTTCGAGGCACCGATGCCCGAGCGGGTCAGCAGCCACTGGGCGCCGACCATCGCCTTGCCCCAAAGATTCCAGTAACGGTAGAGCGTGACCGGCCTGCGGCTTCGATACTGGACGTAGACCTCGAGGTGATCTTGCAGGTTCCCGCCCACGCCCGCTCGGTCGGCCACCAGCGGGATCCGGTGCTCGGCCAGATGTCCGGCGGGCCCGATACCCGAGAGCATGAGAAGTTTCGGCGTATTGATGGCCGAGGCGGCCAGAATCACCTCCGCGCGTGCACGCACCACCGTCTCCTCGGCGCCGCCCCGCGTCACCGCGACCCCGACGGCGCGCCCG
>JASBUM010000542.1 GCA_030147905.1 Acidimangrovimonas sp. | reverse complement strand
ACGCGCTGCATGACGACGGGCTTTTCCAGCTTGAAGCCGGGAATGCCGTAGGTCATCAGCCCGCCGGCACGGTCGTGCCGGTCGTAGACCGTCACCTGGAAGCCCTTGCGCCGCAGCGCGTCGGCCGCCGCCAGCCCGGCCGGACCGGCACCGACGATGCCGACGCTCTCGCCCCGGTCGCGGGCGGGACGGATCGGCTGGACCCAGCCCTCCTCCCACGCGGTGTCGGTGATGTATTTCTCGATCGCGCCGATGGTCACCGTGCCATGTCCGGACTGTTCGATGACGCAATTGCCCTCGCACAGGCGATCCTGCGGGCAGATCCGGCCGCAGATCTCGGGAAAGGTGTTGGTCGCCTGGCTCAACGCATAGGCTTCCTCCAGCCGGCCTTCCGCGGTCAGGCGCAACCAGTCGGGGATGTTGTTGTGCAGCGGGCAATGCGATTGGCAGAAAGGCACGCCGCACTGGCTGCAGCGGCTGGCCTGCTCGGCCGCCTTCTGCGCCGCGAATTCGCGGTAGATCTCGTGAAAGTCCTGGGCGCGCAGGGCGGCAGGACGCTTGTCGGGCATCTCCTTCGTGACGTTGACGAAGCGCAGCATCTTTTCGCGAGCCATGGAGGCGCCTCCCTTCGGCGGAATGCGGGGTGCGCCTTGATAAATCGGGTCAGCGGAAAATAAAAGTCAGCCATTATGACCTAAATGAAGATTTTTTCATCCATTGGCGGCTGCTCGCCACCTTGATCGCCGATTTATTGGTAAGTGCTGCTTACCTATCTACGCCTCAGCCCCAGTACAATGCGGCGAGGGTGACCAGCCCGACGGCGATTCGCCACCAGCCGAAGACGGCGTAGCCATGCCTGGACACGAAATCGAGCAACCGCCGGACGACGACCAGAGCGGCGAGAAAGGCCACCACGAAGCCCACCACGATCTGGTTGACCGCGGTCCAGTCCAGCAGGTGCCAGCTCTTGTACAATTCGTAGGTGAAGGCGCCGGCCATGGTCGGAATCGACAGGAAGAACGAAAATTCCGCCGCCGAACGCCGATCCGCGCCCAGAAGCATCGCGCCGACGATGCTGGAGCCCGAACGCGACACGCCGGGGATCATCGCAAGGCATTGCATGAACCCGATTCCCAGCGACATCAGCATGGGAAACTTCTCGGCATCGAAATGGCGCGGGCGCAATTCCATGCGGTCCACGACGATCAGCACGATGCCGCCAAGGATCAGCGCCACCGCTATGACGATCGGCGCGTTGAACAGGACCGTCTTGATCCAGTGATAGGCCAGCACGCCGATGACGGCGGCGGGCAGGAACGCCAGCGCCACCGACGCGATCGTGCGGCGGGACTGGGCGCTGGTTCCGGCGGTAGAGAACACCGCCCAGAGCCGGCCGGCATAGACGGTGATCAGCGCGAGGATCGCGCCGAGCTGGATGACGATCTCGAAGGTCTTGCCGGCAGAATCGAAATTCAGAAGCTGTGCCGCGAGCAGGAGATGCGCCGTCGACGACACGGGGATGAATTCGGTCAGCCCCTCGATCAGACCGAGGAACGCGGAAAGAAGCAAGCTGTGGTCGGTCACGCGGAGAGCCTCGTGATTGCGGGGGCGGAAGGCTGGGGGCGGAAGGCTGGGGGCGGAAAGAATGGGGCGTCCGTCAGACGCCCGTAAGTTTCTTGAGATTCTTGGCCGAATCGCGGATCGCGTCATATTGGCCGGTCGGGCGGAAGCGCCACAGATATTCGGGCAGCACCGAATCCATCGGCGTCGGGAGCAGCCCCAGATCGGCAAGACCGCGGGCGCCCTCGTCCACGACATTGTCGCGCCGGAGGTTGCGCAACTGGTCCGCGGTGAGCACCCGGTTGACAAGGACCCCGCCGGTCATGGCCTGAAGCAGGTCGAAGCTGCGCGCCACCACCGCACCGATCCAGAACGGCAGGCCGAGGATCGGGCGACGACGATGGATGAGCTTGAGCATCCCGGCCATCAGGCTGCGGAAATCCGCGACGTCGGGGCCGCCGAGCTCGTAGATGCCGGGCGCCGCCTCGCCCAGCGCGCCGCGCTCGGCCGCGGCCGCCACGTCATCGACATAGACCGGCTGGAATCGCGTCCGCGCGCCGAAGAGCGGCAGAACCGGCATGCGCACGGCCATGCCGGCGAAACGGTTGAAGAAGCGATCCTCGCGCCCGAAGATGATCGACGGCCGCAAGATGACGGCGGCGGGAAACGCATCGAGCACGGCCTGCTCGCCCGCGGCCTTGCTGCGGGCATAGGCGCTGTCGCTCTGTGCATCGGCACCGATCGCCGAGACGTGAACCAGATGCGCCACGCCGGTCTCGGCCGCGATCCGCGCGACGCGCCCGGCGCCCTCGGCCTGAACGGCATCGAAGCCGTTGCGCCCGACCGCGACCAGAACGCCCACGCAGTTCACCACCGCGTCGGCACCGGCCATCGCCGCGCGCACCGACGCGTCATCGCGGATGTTGCAGAAGAGGGGCTCGACCTGGCCCACAGCGCCGTAGGGGCGCACGAAGATCGCCTCGTTGGGCCGCCGCACGGCGACGCGGACGCGCCAGCCGCGCTTGGCCATCCTGCGGGCGACATAGCGACCGACGAATCCAGACCCGCCGAAGATCGTGACAAGTTTCGACATCCGAAGCCTCCGCGATAAGACCGCTTGCGCGCTGCCCGTTCAATAGCGACACAGGGCCGCGGGAACAAGTCGCGGAATGGATCTAGCGAAAAACGATGACACCCCGTTGACAGCGGCTGCGCCGCTTTGTACATCGCGGCTCACGACATCGCCCAGATGGCGGAATTGGTAGACGCGCTGGCTTCAGGTGCCAGTGGCCGCAAGGCCGTGGAGGTTCGAGTCCTCTTCTGGGCACCA
>JASBUM010000538.1 GCA_030147905.1 Acidimangrovimonas sp. | reverse complement strand
CGCCGGCGCTGCTTTATCTGGCCGCCGCCGGCGTCGGCCGGATCGGGATCGTCGATGACGACACGGTGGAACTGTCCAATCTTCAGCGCCAGATCGTCCACCGGACAGCGGCGGTCGGCGCGCCGAAGGTCAGCTCGGCCGCCGATACCATCGCAGCGCTCAACCCCCATGTCGCGACAGTTCGCCACCAGCTGCGGCTTGACGCGCAAAGCGGTCCGGCGCTGATCGGGGATTATGACCTCGTGCTCGACGGCAGCGACAACTTTGACACACGCTATCTGGTCAACCGGCTGGCGGCGCAGGCCGGCATCCCGCTGATCGCCGCCGCGATCACCCAGTGGGAGGGCCAGATCAGCCTGTATGATCCGGCCCATGGGGCGCCCTGCTACGAATGCATCTTTCCCACCCGTCCCGCGCCCGGCATGGTGCCCAGTTGCGCCGAGGCCGGCGTGGCGGCGCCACTTCCGGGGGTGCTCGGCTCGATCATGGCGCTGGAGGCGGTCAAATGGATCACCGGCGCGGGCCAGTCCCTGGCCGGCCGCATGCTGATCTTCGACGGGCTGTGGGGCGATACGCGCAGCTTCCGCCTGTCGCGCCGCGAGGATTGTCCCGTATGCGCGCGCCTCGGGCGGGGGGATGCCGCGGGCGACGCCTCATGACCGCGGCCCGCCGGCCCCGATCCACCACCGACAGGAAGGCAACCATGACCAACCCGCTGCTTGACGAATGGACCGGCCCCTTCGCGCTTCCGCCCTTCGCGCTGCTGGAGGATGCACATTTCGGCCCCGCTTTCGATGTCGCGCTGGACGAGGCGCGGGCCAATATCGCCCGCATCGCCGATGATCCGGCCGCGCCGGATTTCGACAACGTGATCGCGGCGCTGGAACGGGCCGAGGCCACGCTCGATCGCGTGTCGCGGCTGTTCTTCAACCTGGCCGGTGCCGACAGCACGCCCGCGCGCGAGGCGCTTCAGCGCGAACTGGCGCCGAAACTTTCCGCTTTCTCGTCCGAAGTCACGATGAACCGCGCGCTCTTCTTGCGGATCGAGACACTATGGCAGGCCCGGGCCGAACAGGGGCTGGAGGGCGAGCGGCTGCGGGTTCTCGAACTCTATCGCCGGATGTTCCTGCGTTCGGGCGCGCAGCTCGCTGGTGCCGAGGCCCAGAGGCTGAAGACGATCAAGGCGCGGCTGGCCGTGCTCACCACCGAATTCGCGCAGAACCTGCTGGCGGCCGAACGGGCCTGGCATCTGCCACTGACGGCCGAGGATCTGGCGCCTTTGCCGCAATTCCTGCGCGCCGCCGCCCGCGCCGCTGCACGCGAGCGCGGGCTTGAAGGACATGTGATTACGCTGGCACGCTCGTTGATCGTGCCCTTCCTCCAATTCTGCCCCGATCGAGCATTGCGCCGGCGCGCGCAGGAGGCATGGAGCGCACGGGGAACCGGCACCTTCGGCCCTGACAACCGTGCCATCGCGGCCGAGATCCTGACCTTGCGGGCCGAGCGCGCGGGGCTTCTGGGTCACGAAAGCTATGCCGCCTGGAAGCTTGACACCGAGATGGCCAAAAGCCCCGACGCGGTGCGGACGCTGATGATGCGGGTGTGGGAACCGGCGCGCGCGCAGGCACTGGGTGATGCCCGGGTCCTGGAGCAGATGATGCGTGACGACGGCATCAATGACGCGCTCGAAGCCTGGGACTGGCGCTATTACGCCGAGGCCCGGCGGCGGCGCGATCACGCGCTCGACGAGGCCGAGATCAAGCCGTACTTCCAGCTCGAGCGGATGATCGAGGCCGCCTTCGACGTTGCCAACCGTCTGTTCGGGCTGGAATTTCGTCCCCTGGACGGGCCGTTCTATCACCCCGATGTCCGTGGCTGGGAAGTGACCCGCGGCGGCCGGCACATGGCGGTCTTCTTGGGCGACTATTTCGCCCGCGGCTCGAAACGTTCGGGGGCGTGGTGTTCGGCGATGCGCGGCCAGTCCAGGCTTGACGGCGAGGTGCGTCCGATCGTGGTGAACGTGTGCAACTTCGCCCCGCCCGAGGAAGGCGCGCCGGCGCTGCTGAGCTATGACGACGCGCGCACCCTGTTCCATGAATTCGGCCACGCGCTGCACCAGATGCTGTCGGACGTCACCTACGGGCTGATCTCCGGGACCAATGTCGCGCGCGATTTCGTGGAACTGCCCAGCCAGCTGTTCGAGCATTGGCTGGAAGTGCCCGAGGTGCTTGACCGACACGCGCGCCATGCCGTAACGGGCGCACCCATCCCGCCCGCCCTGCGCGATCGTCTGCTGGCCGCGACGACCTTCGATCAGGGCTTTGCCACGGTGGAATACCTCGCCTCCGCTCTGGTCGACCTGGCCTTTCATGACGGCGCGGCCCCGGCCGATCCCGTCGCCCGGGAGGCCGAGGTACTGTCCGCGATCGGCATGCCGCGGGCGATCGGGATGCGCCATGCAACGCCGCATTTTGCCCATGTCTTCGCAGGCGACGGCTATGCCGCGGGCTATTACAGCTACATGTGGTCGGAGGTGATGGACGCGGATGCCTTCGACGCCTTCGTCGAGGCCGGCGATCCCTTCGACCCGGCCCTTGCCCGCCGGCTGGAGCGTCACATCCTGTCCGCCGGCGGCGCGCGCGAACCCGAGGAACTCTACCGTGCCTTCCGCGGTCGCATGCCGGGGGTCGAGCCGCTGTTGCGCGGACGGGGACTGAACGTCGGCTGATGCCGCCCGCCCGAGACCCGCCGCCGAGCCGGAGACCCGCCGCCCAGAAGGCCCCGCGCCGGGTTGGGCAGAGGCCCCGTGGCGGAGTCCCCGGATCGCGGCCCCGCACTGACGGGCGGCGCAGGGGGGATAGGCGCGCGGGGCGCGCCGACCGCGCTTGCGTAGGGGGGGCAGCGCGTGCGCTCTCGCCCCCGACCGACGGAAACGGAAGAAGAAGGGGGGCGGAGACGCGAAGAGCGCAGGCGCGCCGTTCAGGCGATCTCCTCGACCTGATAGGCGTCGTAGCGGCCCTTGAACTGGGCGAAGACATTCAGCGTCCGCCGCGCGATCCCGGTCCAGCCGAAGGCACGGCGGGCAAAGCGCGCCCCCTCGATCGAGAGGGTCTCGCGCAGCCATGGATATTCGAGCGCCATGTTCAGCATCGCCGCGAATTCCTCGGGCCGCTTGGGATCGGCAACCAGGGCGTGGCGGCCGAACTCGATCTGCTCGTAAAGCCCGCCGTGGATCGTCATCACCGTCGGCGTGCCGCAGGCCATCGCCTCGACCGCGGTCATGCCGAAGGGTTCATAGCGTGACGGCAGGGCGAAGACGCCGGGCGCACGGTAGCAATCGGCCAGATCCTCGTCGGGCACATAGCCGCGCCAGTCCACCGCGCCGCTGACTCCGAGATCGGAGGCGATCGCCTTCCACTGCTTGAGAAGGGCCTTGTCCGAGTCGGAATTCGCCCCCGCCGCAAGCACCAGCCGCGCCTCCGGCTGGAGCCGCAGCAGGGCGGGCAGCGCCTGGATGATCAGGTCATAGCCCTTGTTCTCCGCCGCGCGGCCGACCACGTACACGTCCTTCGGCCCCATCTTCAGCCGCTCCCGTGCCCGTGCCTGCGCCTCGGGCGTGGTCGCGGTAAAGCGCACCTCGTCGATCCCGGGCGGAATCATGGTGATGTGCTCACGCGGGAGTTCGTAATGCTCCGCGATCAGGTCGACCTGCTGTTCGGAGGTGGCGATGATGTGGTCGCAGCTGCGGTAGAGGACGAATTCCTTCTGGATCCGTTCGTCGAAGCGGTATCCGGCCATTTCCGCGTCCGGAACGCCGGCCATTTCCACGCGCTTCCACCAGCCCAGGGAATGGGGGGTGTGCACATGGGGGATCTGCAGTTCCTCGGCGATCTTCTGGCCGCAGACGCCGGCGTCCCAGTAATGGCTGTTGATGACGTCGTAATGCGCGTTGCGCTTGCGGATCGCGGCAAGCGCGTTGGTGATGAAGTCGCCGTACCAGTCGTGCATGTCCTCCTTGCGGATGAAATCCGGGCCGCCGAACGGTATCCGCCAGATTCGCAGGTTCTCGTTGATGATGTCGTGTGTCGGCTGGTCCTCGAACCGCCGGGTCATGACGTCGACCTGATAGCCCAGCCGCGCGAAGCGTTTGGCCAGTTCGAGCACGAAGATCACCTGGCCGCCGGTGTCCGGTTTTCCAAGCTCGGGCGATCCGGCGACATAGCCGTGAAGCGAGATCATGAGGAGCGAGCCGATAGGTTGATGCGCCATCCAAACACCTAATGCTTGCGGCACGGGACCGCCGGCTTGCGCGCCGTGAACGCGCCAAGACGGCCCGGGCCTGGGTTCCCTGGTCACATGTCCGCCGGCACGATCCCCCAATGGGTCAGTCCCTCGAGGACACCGGCGGCGTGACAGGCCCGTGCGCGATAGCTGCGCGCGGCGGGCATCGCGGTCAGCAATTCCGCCCGGGCATTGCCCACAGCGATGGATCTGGCCGCAACGTCAAACATAGCAAGATCGTTTGCCGAGTCACCCGCCGCCACCAGACGGTCGGCGGAAATGCCCAATTTTTCGGCCAGAAACTGCGCGGCGGCGCCTTTGTCGGCGTCGGGCGGCAGGATGTCCAGATCGTCACGGCCCGAATGGATCAGCTTGCACGCAAGCCCGGCATGGCGCAGCCGCGCGCGCAGGGTCTCGAACGGCTCGCAGGCGGGAACGGCGAAACTGGCCTTCGCCGGGGCCTGGAAGGCGGGATCATGGGCCCGATGGCCAAGTTCGGCGACGGTCTCGACGATCGCCGCGCGGGGCCAGCCGGAAAATCGCGCGCGCCATTCTGGCAGTTCCCGGCCCCCGATCCGGATCTGGGTGCCCATCGCGGTGATGATCGCGTCGGGGCGAAATCCCGGCGGAAATTCGCGCGCGATGGTGGCGTCGACGCTGGCGGCGGGACGGCTGGAATTCAGCGCGACGCGGATCCGGGCGCGGTGGCGCGCGATCACGGCGCAGAATCGCGCCAGCGATTCGGCATCGCCCGTCAGCGTGTCGTCGATGTCGCTGACCAGAAGCCAGGGCCCGCCGGTCCCGTCGCTGGCGGCGGGTACGGGCAGGGTCCCGTCCTGCGCCCGCGTCATATGTTCGCCGGATCGGCCGAGATCGCCGCGATCGCGGCACGATCGGGTTGGCGGGTTGTGGTGTAGACGGCCTCGGGCGCATGTTCCACGACCGGCCGTTCCAGCGTCTCGATGGTCACGTCGTTCAGCTTCAGGCTGGCGGATTCGGTATAGAAGCCCAGCCTGCCCTCGGAATAGGCCTCGTCGACGAGGCTGAGCACGATGAACCCGTCGATAGAAACCTCGAGATACATGCCGTGCGCGACCGCCTCGATCTGCCACGGGCCGTCGTGACTGCCGCGAAACCGCGCCTCCTGGATCGGCTCGAAGCGGAAGGCATGTTCGAATTCCGGATGCGGATTGGCGCCCCAGATGCGCAGCTGCGCGATCCCCGTGATGAGATCGAGCGAGAGGTAATAGCCGTCGCCCTCGTCGTTGCTGCGCAGGACCAGTCCGGCCTTGCCCTCGCCGTGCAGCCGCATCTCCGTACGCAGTCGGAAATCGGCATGCCAGCCGGGCAGCATGAAGGCCTCGTATCCGCTGCCGCAACTGACCCGGATCGTGCCGCCGCCGCCGTTTTCCAGCGTCGCATGCGGGTTGCCGTACAGCCGGTGGCAATCCTCGGCGGCAGTGACACGTCGCGCTTCGGTCACATGGTCGTCGAAGGCGTGATGCGACTTCAGCCGCAGCCGGCCGCCGGGGCCGCCGACGATCTCCTTCGGGGGCGGCAGCAGCTTCTTGGTGAAGCTGTGCCCCTGGATCGTCTCGACCCGGGTGAAGAAGTTGAACAGCAAAAGCCGGTTCTCGTTGTGGCAGACGCGCGCGGCGTAATTGCCCGGCGGCATCAGCACGTTGTCGTAGAAATTCTCATAGGGGCCGTGAAGCGTCTCGGAATACCAGTAATGGACCTTGGTATCCTCGCGGATCGAACCGATGAGGTAATAGCGCCCCTCGAACAGGAACAGGTTGGGCACCTCGACGTCGTCGTAAAGGCCCGGATGATGCAGCGGCGCGCCGAAGGTGAAACGGTCGGGTTCGCCCTCGCGCGCCAGCGCCACGCAGCCGCGGCGAATTATGGGGCCGTTCTTCACCCGTGCTGCGGCCAGCACGAGACGATCGCCGCTTTCCGGGTCGTGGAAGAAGAACGGGTCGCGGAAGCTGACCCAGCGTCGGCCTTCATCCACGCTCTCTTCGTAATGGGGGCCGCAGATCTCCAGCGGATAGGCCCCGTCGCAGTCGCGCTCCCACGTGTAGAGGTCGCGCGAACGCGCCACGCCGACGCGCTGAACCCGGCCGTATTCGACGCGGGCGAGCCCGGTGTAGAACATCCGCCACCAACCATCGCGGTCGGGGTCGGGCGTGACATGCATCGTCCACAGCATGTCGTCGTCCCAGGCGCCCGGATCGCCGACGAAAAGCGCGTTCTTGACGCGCCGCCAGCTCATGCCGTCGCTGCTGACGGCATGGGCGATGAAATCGTGGTTGGGCAGCACCAGGTGAAAGAGGTGATACAGGCCGTCGTGATAGACCACGTCGACGTCGCCGATATCGGACCGAAGGAAGCCGTGCGATGCGTACATGGCGCAAGATTGCCCGTTGTTCCATTCGGTTTCAAACGGTTAATCGCGGCTTTTCACCTCGCCATGGCCGGAATCAGGGCGCGCCACGTCCTTGTGAATGATCACGTCTGTCTCCGGGTAGCGTTCGAGGATCGCCGCGCGCAGGGCGGCGCCGATGGCATGGGCATCGGCCAGGCTTTGTTTGCCGTCCAGCTCGATGTGGAGGTGGACGAAGACGCGGCTGCCGGCGGTGCGGGTCTTGAGGTCGTGGAAACCGTGGACGCCCGGCCACTCGCGTGCAAGCTGCGCGATGCCCTCGCTGATCGCCGGGTCCGCGCGCCTGTCCATCAGCGCGTCGATCGCACCCTTGCCGACCCGCAGCGCACCCAGCGCCAGTACCGCCGCACCCGCCAGCGCCACGATGCTGTCGATCGCCGGCAGCCCCAGATGGGCCGCAACCAGCGAGACGATGGCGCCGATGTTGAACAGCGAATCTCCGGTGTAATGCAGCGAATCCGCTGCCACCACGCGGTTGCCGGTCCTCATCCAGACCCGGCGCTGCCAGATGACCAGCGCGATTGTGGCCGCGGTCGACAGGATCATCACCGCGATGCCGGCCCCCTCGGCGCGCAGCGCCATCGGCTCGGGCGCGCGCAGGCGGGCCGCGGCGGCCCATGCCACGGCAAGTGCCGTGATCGTGACGAAAAGCGCCTGCGCCAGCGCTGCGAGATCCTCGGCGGAGCTGTGGCCGAAGGCGTGGTCGTCATCGGGAGGGCGCGCCGCATAGATGATCGCCACCAGCCCGGCGAGGGAAACCAGCAGATCAAGCGCGCTGTCGGCAAGCGATGCCGCGACCGACAGCGACCCCGTCGCCGCCAGCGCCCACAGTTTCATCAAGACGAGCGTGCCCGCCACCGAGACCGAGGCCACCCCGGCCGAGACATTGAGGCGCAGGTCGCGATCTGTCGTCATTGGCGGCATCCGCTGGAGGCAGGGGAAGGGCAGGTTAGGTTAACTGCCCGGCGCGGGACAGGCAATGCCGTCGCGAGCGGACGGGGCGCGGATGGGGGCACCAGGCCGTCCACCGCGGCGGGGGTCAGTTGATGATCTCGTCGGGATCGACGCCCCAGACATCGCTCTTGCGCACCCAGCCGCTTTCGCCCTCGGCGCGGATCCGGCACCAGTCGCGCCGCGCAGCCAGCAGCCGTGCGATCACGTTGACCTCGGCCTTGGCCACGATCGGCGCCGAGGCTTCCGGCAACGACCGTATGTCGATCATCGGCTGGGTCACGATGACCATGCGGATCCCCGAGATCAACGCGTAATGCATCCAGCCGCCCAGGCCGTCCTTGTCCTCGACGCGCCGCCAGTGGCCGAACTCGGCGGTGATGCGCAGTGGCATGCCGAAGCGGGTGAAGACCCAGTCGATGCGCTGGGTCAGCGAGGGGCCGCGGCGCGCGTAGCCCTTGTCGGTGCCCAGCGAGACATAGCGCGGCAGCGGCAGGTGCGTCACGGGGCCGAGATTTTCGGCCGGTGCCCGCTTGGCCCAGCTGGGGGCGGCGCCCAAGACCAGCCCGCCTGCGGCGAAAAGGGCGAAATCCCGACGGTTCATTCTGTATCTGCCTGCCTGCTTGTCGTTCTGCTCGTCGTTCCGCGGCCGTCGCGGCAAGTCCCGCCGCCTCATGCGGCGTGCCGGGGCGTCCGGGATTCGGGGCGCTTGTGCCGCGCCTTCACTTCCTCCACTTTGCCACCAGGGCCCAGAGAAGAAAAGTACAGGGAGGATCGCATGCCCGCTGAGCGTCTGAGTGTGGTCGTGACGCGACGGTTGCCGGAGGTGGTCGAAGC
>JASBUM010000524.1 GCA_030147905.1 Acidimangrovimonas sp. | reverse complement strand
AGGCCGCGCAGACCGGACAGGTGATCGTCGTGGCGCCGGCGACCCAACCGGTCATGGCGGCGCTTTCGCGCTGGGCCGGCAGCGCCCGCGGGCGAGAGGTGGCGCTGGCACCGGTCACCGAGGTGCTGAAATCCGGGCGCTAGCGGGCGGCTGAACCATCGGCACGACCTTGTTGCAGATATCGGTGAGGAGGATTCACTGCGCGAATCCAGTGCGTTAGTTCGGCGCCATGCCGAAGCCCTCTCGCGCCCGCTATCGCACGACGAACTGGTCTGAATATAACGCGGCGCTGCGCCAGCGGGGTTCGTTCTCGGTCTGGTTTGATCCCGACACGGCCTGGCACGCCGGAAAGACCGGCAAGCGGGGGCGGCCCGAGACGTTCTCGGATGCCGCGATCCAAACCTGCCTGACGCTGAAGGTCCTCTTCGGCCTTCCGCTGCGGCAGAGTGAGCCAGTGAAGGCGCCACCGGTTCGAGCCCACTGGCGAACGGGCTGGTTGAGAGCCTGATCCGGATGGCCGGCCTCACCTGGCCTGTGCCGGACTATTCGACGCTGTGCCGACGTCAGGCGCGGATCGGGGTGCAGGTCCCCTATCGCCGCTCGGGCAAGCCCTTGAACCTGCTTCTCGACTGCACGGGGGTGAAGTTCCGTGGCGATGGCGAGTGGCTGGCCCGGAAGCATGGCTCCTCCCGCCGGAGGCAATGGCGCAAGGTTCACAGCGCCATCGATACGGAGACCGGCGACATACGCGAGGTCGCGTTCACCTCGAGCCGCCAGGGTGATAGCCCTCTGCTGCCCGACCTGCTGGCGCAAATCCCCGAGGGTGAAGAGATCGCCACCGTCACCGGGGATGGCGCCTACGACACGCGGCGGTGCCACACTGCCATCATCGAGCGCGGCGCCGGTGCTGTCATACCCATCCGCCGGAACGGTCGCGCATGGAAAGAAGACTGTCCTGCCGCGCTCGGCATTGTCCTCGGACCAATGGCGGACACGCCTCGCCGCGAAACGAGATCCTGCGCGCAACTCGACACCTCGGTAGGGCTCTCTGGAAGAAGTGGGCTGGTTACCACGTCCGAAGTCGGGTCGAGGCCCAGATGAACCGCCTGAAGCTCTTCGGCGAGCGGATCATGTCCCGAGACCCCGACCGCCAGACCGCCGAAATCCTGATCCGCATCATTCGCCATTGTCACTCGGACCAATGGCGCGACATGGCTCATTCATGAACTGCTTCTCGGCCCTCGGCAGGGCCGCGATCGAGGCTATCGCCTGACGCGCCACGGGAAAGGGGACCGTCAGCCCGAACGCTGATTTGCGCAACAACGCTGGGTGACACCGTGATTTCGGCGGACATGGACCTGATCGGTCAATTGCAACCCCACATGCCGACACGGTTTCTTCGTGTTGACCTGGAGGCGGCTCTTGCGGCGCGCAAGGCCCGTGCCGGGCAGATGAACGCAATTCGCGATACGGTGGCCTGACCGACCGGCTCCCGCAGTCCGGCACGTCTGCCGAAGGGGGCTGCGCGGATCCCGGCGCGACGATCCCCGCGACGACACCGGCGGGATGACCCGTCAACGGCGGGACGACCCGGGCGATCTGCGAAGCGCGCGCGCGTCGCGCCCGAACGGGTCTCTCTTCGGGGCGCCGATCATTCCGGCCCGCTCCTGGCCCGGTCTCCGCTCGGCCCAAGGCGCGGCGGCACGCGGGACTAGCGGTTGCTGCGGCCTTCGAACCGTCCGGCATCCTCGGCCGCCCGGCGCAGGGCGCGGGCCTTGTTCACCGTCTCCTGCCACTCGGCCTCGGGGTCGCTGTCATA
>JASBUM010000521.1 GCA_030147905.1 Acidimangrovimonas sp. | reverse complement strand
AAAGTCATCCACCAATCACGGAATCGCGTCGCGCAAAGGGAAAACGGGGGAGCGCATTTTGGCCCACCGCTCCCCCTCTTCATCCAGGCGTCACACGGGAAAGAGAGCTTGCAAGACGTTCTGGATCAGAACGGCATTGCTGCCGTTAGCGGTAACATACCGCGCGTTGTGCCCTTGGACAAGCGAAACTTTGGCGCTAACAATCGTTTGAGAGCGACATCCGGACCATGACCCCGTGCCAAGTGATACACCGGCCGATACCCGCCGCCCCCTGACCCTGCGCGACGTTTCCGAAGCGTCGGGCGTCAGCGAGATGACCGTCAGCCGGGTGCTGCGCAACCGCGGCGAGGTTTCCGCGGCCACGCGCGAACGGGTGATCGCCGCGGCGAAGGCGCTGGGCTACGTGCCCAACAAGATCGCCGGCGCGCTGGCCTCGCAGCGGGTCAATCTGGTCAGCGTCATCATTCCCTCGCTGTCGAACATGGTCTTCCCCGAGGTTCTGACGGGCATTTCCGAGGTGCTCGACGGCACCGGATTGCAACCGGTGGTCGGGGTCACGAACTACTCGCCCGAGACCGAGGAGAGCGTTCTCTACGAGATGCTGTCATGGCGGCCCTCGGGTGTCATCATCGCCGGGATCGAGCATAGCGAGGCCAGCCGCGCCATGCTGCGCAACGCCGGCATCCCGGTGGTCGAGATCATGGATGTCGATGGCGAGGCGGTGGATTCCGTCGTCGGCATCTCGCACCGGCGCGCCGGCAAGCAGATGGCCCATGCGATCACCGCGGCCGGTTACCGGCGCATCGGCTTTCTGGGCACCCGGATGCCGAACGACCACCGCGCGCGCAAGCGGATGGAGGGCTTCGCCGAGGGGCTGGCCGAGGCGGGTCTGGCACTTGCCGACAGCGAATTCTATTCGGGCGGCTCGGCCCTGCTGAAGGGGCGGGAGATGACCCAAGCCATGCTGGAGCGCAACCCGGATCTGGATTTCCTCTACTATTCCAACGACATGATCGGCGCCGGCGGGCTGTTGCATTGCCTGGACCACGCGATCGATGTGCCCGGCCACCTGGGGCTTGCCGGCTTCAACGGGGTGGAACTTCTGGATGGCCTGCCGCGCAGGCTCGCGACGATGGATGCCTGCCGGCTCCAGATCGGGCGCGCCGCCGCCGAGATCCTTGCCGATGCCGCCGCGGGGCGGCCGGGGGCGGGCGGGCGCCGGATCGAGCTGCGCCCGCGGCTCGATCCAGGGGAAACCATCCGCCGGGCGCCGCCGGGCTAGGCCGGCAGGCGGCGTCGCCGCAGCAGACGGGCCGGCGCCGGGCTCAGTCCTCGGGCGCCACCTCGATGCGCGTGCCCCATTCCCGGCAGCGCGCCACCACGGCCGATGGCGGCGGCGCATCGGTGTAGAAGGCATCCAGTTCCGACATCGCGCCGATCCGCACCGGTGCGTTGCGGTTGAACTTCGAACGGTCCGCCACCAGGAAGCGCCGCCGCGCCTGCTGCAAGATCGCCTGGCTCACCCGCACCTCGCGGGTATCGAAATCCAGCAGGTCGCCGTCCTCGTCCAGCGCCGAGGCGCCGATCACGGCAAAGTCGACCTTGAAGTGACGCACCGTCTCGAGGGTCATGTCGCCCACCAGCCCCGCATCCACCCGTCGCAGCACACCGCCGGCGACGATCACCTCGCAGCCGGGATTCTGCACCAGGATATTGGCGACATTGAGATTGTTGGTCACCACCATCAGCTTGCGGTGATCGAGAAGCGCGCGCGCCACGGCCTCGGTCGTGGTGCCGATATTGAGAAACAGCGATGCCTCGTCGGGGATCGCGCGGGCACATAGCCGGCCGATCCGATCCTTCTGCGCGGCATGCAGCGCGCGGCGCTCCTCATAGCCGATATTGACCACGCCCGAGGCCAGGACCGCGCCGCCATACACGCGCGTCAGCTGGCGCGAGTCGCACAATTCGCTCAGGTCGCGCCGGATGGTCTGCAATGTCACGCCGAAATGGGCGGCCAGGTCCTCGACCACCACCTTGCCCTGCTCGCGTGCGAGCTTCAGGATCTCGCCATGCCGGAAATTCTGCGCCATCAGGCACCTCCCCAGCGTTTGTCTAGCAAAGGCCCGGCTGCGGGGAAATGCCCGCAAAAAGAGAAAAACGGCAGTGTTGCCGAAAGAATAATGTTACAATCGAACATTATCAGTGATAAATCGAACACGCTCTGGCGGCGCATCCTCGCGGCGACGAAACCCGAAGGACATTATGGAACCGGTTGACCTGTTTGTCATCGGCGGCGGCATCAACGGCTGCGCGATCGCGCGCGACGCGGCGGGGCGCGGCCTCCGTGTCGCGCTGGCGGAAATGGACGATCTGGCACAGGCGACATCCTCGGCCTCGACGAAGCTGTTTCACGGCGGGCTCCGCTATCTGGAATATTACGAGTTCCGGCTGGTCCGCGAGGCGCTGATCGAGCGTGAACGGCTGCTTTCGGCGATGCCGCATATCGCCCGGCCGATGCGTTTCGTCATTCCGCTACACCGGGGCATGCGGCCGGCATGGCTGATACGTCTGGGGCTTTTCATCTACGACCATCTCGGCGGGCGCCGGATCCTGCCGGGCACGCGCGGTCTCGATCTGCGGCGCGATCCGGCCGGCGCACCGCTGAAGCCCAGCTTTCGCCGCGCATTCGAATATTCAGACTGCTGGGTCGACGATGCGCGACTGGTGGTCCTCAACGCGCGGGACGCGGCCGCCCGCGGTGCAACGATCATGACGCGGGCGAAGGTGATCGCCGCCCGGCGCGAGGCAGGGTTGTGGCAGGTCACGGTCGAGCGTGGCGGCAAGCGCGA
>JASBUM010000517.1 GCA_030147905.1 Acidimangrovimonas sp. | reverse complement strand
CGCGAGGATCAGCGCATAGGCATCCTTGGGCTGGTTCTTGACGTCTTTCATGTTCTGCTCCGCTGGCGCGAGCGGAGCCTAGCCCCGCGGGGCGAAGACAATCAACCCTTCTGCCAGATCACTTGCAATTCGATGTGCAAGATCGCTTGGGGTGCTGTTCCAGCTAATGGCGTGGCTGGGACAGAATCAATACCGTACCATCTGGCCGTGAACTCATCCTTGCCCCGGTGATCTTGCCGTGTGGCAGAAGGAGCGCGCCGGGAATGTGTCCGGCGGCATGCTGCGAGGCGCTGCGAACATCCGAAGGGACAAAATCGCCGCCCATGGCAAGGCGTCAAACCTATCCCGACAATCGGGTTCGAAGGCGAAGCCGGCAGCAGAATATTTCCGGGCGGCATCGCTGCGGGCCGCAGGAATATCTGTTCCCGTAAATATCATGCCCAACCGGACCGACCGCCCACGGAACACCGGTCGCCGGTCACGGCCATCCTTTGCGATGATCTTCGCATCTTCGAACTCGGGACCGTCGCCGCGGTAATCGGCCTGTGGCGGCCCGACATGGGAACAGGTTGGTGCCGCGGCGCCGATAGCGCGCTCGAGGCAGGGCCGCTATGGGCGCATGACGGGTTGTCCATCGTTCCCGACCGAGGGCGGGGGCCGCTGAATGACGCGGACATCATGGTGGTGCCAGGGCGGAAAGGCGCCGGCGCGGCCCCGCCAGAGCCGCCGACGCAACGGCTTTGCGCCGCGCAGGCAAGAGGCGCACGGCTGGTGTCGATCTGTTCCGGCGGCCTTTGTTCGGGCGGCAACCGGCCTGCTGGACGGGGTGGCCGCGGCCACACGCTGGCGTTACGCCGACGCGTTGCACGAACGTTCTCCGAAGGTCCGCGGCGACGCCCCCTCGCTCTATCGAAGTCACAACGGGATCTTCGCATCCGCAGGAAGTGCTGCGGGCATCGACCTTCTGGGCAAGATCGTGAAGCAGGATTTCGGCGCGGAAGCGACCAACTCGGTAGCCTGCCGTCAGGTTGTCCCCGCGTACCGCACCGCAGGACAGGCCCAGCTCCTCGAGCGTCCCGTGCCAATCCATGGGGGCGGCCGGACTGCCCCCCCCCGCGACATACCGGCTGCGGTTCCTGCCCGCGCGCGCCGCGGCATCCGATTGATCGCAAAGGGCTGCCCGGCGCGGTCGTCCGCCGCGCGACCGCTCGATTTCGCCGTCCCCCGCCCGCTCCATCTACCGGACGGCGCGGCCCATCTGCCATCCCCCGTCCGCGCCGCACGAAGCGCCGCCCCACCGGCCCCGTCTTGCGGTCGGCGGGGCCAGGCCCTAGCGTGGCGCCATGACAGACCATCCCGAACCGCCCGCACTCGACCGGATCCGCACATGGGTCTTCGATCTCGACAATACGCTTTATCCGCCCGAAGCACGGCTGTTCGACCAGATCGAGGAACGGATGACGGCCTGGGTCATGGCGGCGCTGTCGCTCGCCCGGCCCGACGCCGACCGCCTGCGCCGCGACTACTGGCGCCGCTACGGCACGACCCTTGCCGGGCTGATGCGCGAACATGACCTCGACCCCGGCCCCTATCTGCACAGCGTCCACGACATCGCGCTCCACGCGCTCCGACCCGATCCGACGCTGGCAGCAGCCATCGCCGCGCTGCCGGGCCGCCGCATCGTCTATACCAACGGCACCGCACCCTACGCGGCGCGGGTGCTGGCCGCACGCGGCCTCGACAGTGTCTTCAACGCCGTCTACGGGATCGAGCACGCCGATTTCCTGCCCAAGCCGGAGCGCGCCGCCTTCGAGTTGATCTTTCGCCGTGACGGGCTCGATCCGGCGCGGGCCGCGATGTTCGAGGACGACCCGCGCAACCTTGTGGCGCCCTGCGTAATGGGCCTGCGCACCATCCACGTCGCGCCGGTGCCGGTGGTGGGCGCCCATATCCACCACCATACAAGCGACCTCGCGGGCTTCCTTCTCCGCCTTCAGGACGACATGGCGAACGTCGGCCGGGATGACGCAGCGATCACCGAGGGGTGAGAGACCGATCACTTGGCGCGAACGAATCCGCGCTTTATGCTGCCGCGCAGCAACCGAAGCGCCCGCCCCAATTTTTCGTTGCGCGACAACCCAGAGGCCCCAGATGCCACGGCAAACCACCGATATTCTCGTCTCCGGCGGTGGCATTGCCGGACTGACCGCGGCCGCGGCCTTCGGCACCGCCGGATTCGACGTGGTCTGTGTCGATCCCACAACCCCGGTGACCTCCGCCGAGGACGCCGGGGCCGATCTTCGCACCACGGCCTTTCTCCAGCCCTCGGTCGAGGTGATGGAACAGGCGGGACTGTGG
>JASBUM010000503.1 GCA_030147905.1 Acidimangrovimonas sp. | reverse complement strand
GCCGGACATCTGTTGTGGATGGAGCGCGCCGCACCCGCCGATTTCCGTATCTGCCGCAGCGCCGCCGAACTGCGCGACTGTCTTGACCGGGGCATCATCGCGGCCTTGATGCACATGGAGGGCGCCGAGGCGATCGGCCCGGATCTGGATGCGCTTCATGTCTTTCACGCGATGGGGCTGCGTTCGCTCGGGCCGGTCTGGAGCCGGCCGACGGTCTTCGGCCACGGGGTGCCGTTCCGTTTTCCCTCGGGGCCCGATACCGGTCCGGGGTTGACGGACGCAGGCCGCGCGCTGGTGCGGGCGTGCAATGAATTGCGCATCATCGTCGACCTCAGCCACCTCAACGAGAAGGGCTTCGACGATGTCGCCCGCATCACCGACGCGCCGCTGATTGCCACCCATTCCAACGACCATGCCGTCACGCCGTCGAGCCGCAATCTGACCGATCGGCAGCTGGCGATGATCCGGGAAACGGGCGGCATGGTGGGGCTCAACTTCGCGACCGTCTTCCTGCGCCCCGACGGGCGGCGCGATCCGCAGATGGGATGGGAGCCGGTGCTGCGCCATCTCGATCACCTGCTGGCCAATCTCGGCGAGGATCATGTGGGCTTCGGGTCCGATTTCGACGGGGCGACGGTGCCCGCGGGGATCGGAGACGCGGCCGGCCTTCCGGCCCTGATCGAGGCCCTGCGCGCCCATGGATATGGTGAGGCGCTGTTGCGCAAGCTTGCCCACGAGAACTGGCTTGCGGTGATCGCGCGAAGCCTTGGGGGCTGAGCGTGGCCGGATCGGAGGACAAAGCCCCGGACGTGCGGGGGGCGCCGCCGGCGGGTGGGGCCAGGCCGCAGGATCATGCGGATGCGCCGGGCGGCGAGACGCCGGGACGCAAGGCGCGAGGGGCGGCCACCGATCTTGACGCGCTTGCCGCGCGCCTTCTCGCCGCCGCGGCGGATGACGGCGGCGGGCGGCTGATCGTGGCGCTTGCCGGCCCGCCGGGGGCCGGGAAATCGCATCTTGCACAGGCGCTCGTCTCGCGGCTGGAAATCGCGCGCCCCGGTGCGGTGGCCCTGCTGGGTATGGACGGATTCCATTTCGACGACGCGGTGCTGCGTGCCCGCGGACGGCTGGCGCAAAAAGGGGCGCCCGATACTTTCGACGTGGCCGGTCTGGCCCATTGCCTGGCGCGGATCCGCGCCGGCGCGGCACCTGTGGCGGTCCCGGTCTTCGATCGCCGGCTGGAGCTTTCGCGCGCCGCCGCCGCCCTGATCGACCCCGGGGCCGCGATCGTCGTCGTCGAGGGCAATTACCTGCTTCTCGATCAGCCGCCCTGGTCCGATCTCGGCCCGCTCTTCGATCTTTCGGTGATGATCGCGGTCCCCGAACCGGTGCTGCGCGCCCGGCTCGAGGCGCGCTGGCGTCATTTCGGGCTTGGGCCGGAGGCTGCGCGCGCGCGGATCGAGCTCAACGACCTGCCCAACGCGCGACAGGTCGCGCGTGCCAGCCGCCCGGCCGATCTGGTCTGGCCCAACTGAGGGGGCTGCGCCTCGCCTTGCGGCCTCCCTTGCCGGCGGCTGGTGGGCCGGGGGCTGGCAGGCAGGGGACTGGTGGGCCGGGCGCCGGTGGGGGCGAACACGCCGGCGTGAGTTCGCCCAGCACGGGCGCCGCCTCTTTCACTCGATCCGCCGATCGGGCACAAAGAGGCGACAGGCCAGCAATGAGGAGAGCGACATGATCTACCCCGTCCTGCTGTGCGGCGGCTCCGGCACGCGCCTTTGGCCCCTGTCGCGCAAGAGCTACCCCAAGCAGTTCGTGGCGCTGACCGGTGAGGAGAGCCTTTTTCAGGCTTCCGCCCGGCGTCTC
>JASBUM010000500.1 GCA_030147905.1 Acidimangrovimonas sp. | reverse complement strand
CGGATATGCAACGGCGCGGCGCGCATGGCAAGCCGTAGAAGCCCGTCAGGCCACATCCGGCAGCCGTTAGCAAAGTGTTCATGCCCTTTGCCCAAGATGGCATGTCAGGACGAAACAAATGCCGGATCCAGCCGCGCGGGTGGCCCCATCCGCAGGGCAGGGACCGGGGGCGGAGCAGGCAAGGAATGGATGCGGCATGAGCTCGGAATACGAAACGGACGAATACGAGGAATACAAGGATAAGGATAAGGAAAAGGACGGCAGCTATCACAGCGATCATGAGGAGGATGACGAACATCCGCCCTGCTTCCTGACCGGCAGCCGCATCGTGACCGATCGCGGCGAACGCGCGGTCGAGGATCTGCGGCGTGGCGACCGGGTCCTGACGCGGGACCATGGCTATCAGCCCCTGTGCTGGACGGGAACGTTCGATCTGCGCGCCGCCCCGGGTGCGACCTTGGCCGAACATCTGCGTCCGGTGCGCATTGCAGAGGGCGCGCTTGGCCCGGGCCTGCCCGCGCGCGCGCTTCTCGTCTCGGCTCAGCACCGGATCTTGCTCTCCAGCCCGGAGGTCGCGTTGCATTTCGGCTGCGGTCCGGTGTTCTGCGCAGCGGCGCATCTCGACCACTGGCCCGGGGTGGAGCGACCGCCGGCGGCGCGGGCACGCTACGTCCACCTGCTGCTCGACCGGCACGCGGCGATCATGGCCGAGGGACAGTGGTGCGAAAGCCTGCTGCTGGGACCGCGCGCGCAGGAAATCGTCAGCGCGCCCGATCTCGCCCGGCTCCAGCTGCGCGGCGCGGCACCCGGGCGGAATGACAGCACCGCCTATCCCTGCCTTGCCGCATGGGAGGCGCGTCTTCTTTCGCCGCCCCGCAATGGCCGCGACACGCGCCGCCCATACCTCGTCTCCGCCGCCTGAACCGCCGGTCCGGCCCACGCCCCGGGCGACCGCACGGCGGCCCGCCCATACCATGCCGCCGGCCAGCCCCCACAGCACGCCCCCCCCCGCCGCAAGACATGCGGCCGCATGCGCCCGCCTGCCCGGGCAGCACTTGGCGGCCCTCGGCGCCCCCAGATGCCGGCGTGGGCGCCGCGAAGGCCGCCCGCGACAGGACGGAGCCCCTCGGCGCGCGCCCGTCGTGGAGACGGGCCCCGGTGGCCACCAGACAGCGCCGACGCGTGACAAGGGCCTCGATCTGCAGGCCGCGGCCGGCCGCACAAGCCTTTGGCGCATGATCCGGGTCGCACGGCGGCTCCGGGCGGCCTATGCTCGGCCGAAAGGAGCACCCGCCATGACGGAAATCAGCCCCCTCGCCGCCGGCGCCGGAACCGATGACGACGGCACCATGGCCGATGCCTATCACTACCGCACGATGGCGCGCGCCCTCGCCTTGATCGAGAGAGAGGGACGCGATCTGCCGCTGGCCGAACTGGCGGCGCGCATGGGCATGAGCCCGGCACATTTCCAGCGCGTCTTCAGCCGCTGGGTCGGCGTCTCGCCCAAACGTTATCAGCAATATCTGGCGCTGGACCTCGCGCGGCAACTGCTGGCGCGGCGCTGCACCCTGCTCGAGACAAGCGATGCCGCCGGCCTTTCGGGCACCGGGCGGCTGCACGACCTCTTCCTGCGCTGGGAGGCGATGCGGCCGGGCGACTATGCACGCGCGGGCGAAGGCCTGACCATAAGGCACGGCCTGCTGTCCTCGCCCTTCGGCGACGCCGTGGTGATGGCGACCGATGTCGGGATCTGCGGCCTCGGATTCGCCGCGACGAACGGCGTCGAGGCCGCCCGCGCCGATCTGATGACGCGCTGGCCACGGGCCCGTTTCGTGGCCGACGGGGCAGCCATCACCCAATGGCGCGAGGCGCTCTTTGGCGGGGCGGGGCGGCTGGACCTGCATCTGATA
>JASBUM010000477.1 GCA_030147905.1 Acidimangrovimonas sp. | reverse complement strand
GAACAGCAGCCAGACCGGATGCAGCCCCACCGAATGCCCCACCAGATTCGGGCTGAGGATGTTGCCCTCGACGAACTGGCCGAAGGCGAAGATGATGATCACCGCGGCGATGAAGCTCGGCTCGCCCCAGAACTGGAACAGCGCCAGTCCGATCGCGAGCGCGCCGCCGGTCATCGCGCCGAGATAGGGGATGAAGGTGATCAATCCGGCGATGGCGCCGACGATCAGGCCGAACTGAAGCCCCACCAGCATCAGCCCCACCGCGTAATAGGTGCCTAATATGCCGCAGACCGTAAGCTGTCCGCGCACGAAACCGGCCAGGGCATGGTCGATCTCGCGCCCGATCTGGCGGATCGTGTCGGCATGGTCGCGCGGCAGCCAGCGATCGACATGGCCGATCATCCGGTCCCAGTCGAGCAGCAGGTAGAAGGCGACGACCGGCACCACGACGATGAACAGGGCGGCATTGATGACCGTCAGTGCCGAGGCGATCAACCTGTTGGCCAGATCCGCCCCCTGGGACTGGATCGTCTTGCCGAACTGCACAAGCGTCTCATGGATGATCGAGGTCTTGTCGAGGATCTGCGGGAATTGATGGGTAAGGAAGCTCTGCAGTTGGTTGAGGATCGCGGGCGCCGAGTTGATCAGCGCCAGAAGCTGCCGGACCAGCGTCGGGACGACCAGCACGGCGAGCACGATGAAGATCAGCACGGCGACCATCGAGATCAGCACCGTCGCCGCGCCGCGGCTCAGGCCGGCCTCTTCGAGGCGGTCGGCGAGCGGGTCGAGGAAATAGGCGATGGCCCCGCCGATGATGAAGGGCAGAAGGATACCGCCCAACAGCCACAGGGCGGCCAGGAACACCACCGTGGCGATGCTCCAATATAGCGCCTGCTCGCGTACCGGAAGACCCATGCGTTTGTCCCTCGCCCTGCCAAGTTCGCGCCGGCTTTGCCGCGCCCGCACCGATTCGCCCCGCACCGAACCACCCCGTGTCGAACCGCCCGGCGCCGTACGGCTCGCGCCGCCATGCGCCGCCCGGCGCCGGTCAGGCCGGGACCGGAGGGGCCGGGTCGGGACGGGCTGGCCCGGACGGCCCGTGCTTCGTCTCCAGTCTTCGCCGAACCGCGGGGGTTGCGCAAGCGGTCGGATGTCCTCGGGCCGGAATGCGCGGATCTTCGGGGGCGGGGCCGGCCGTGCCCCGGGGGGCGTGCCGGGCGCTTGCCTGACAGATGAGGATCGCATAGGGGTTGCGCAACCGTTCCTGCCAAAAGGTCGATCGCGATGCGTCTGAGCCGGTATTTCTTGCCTGTCCTAAAAGAAACGCCTGCCGAGGCCCAGATCGTCAGCCACCGCTACATGTTGCGGGCCGGCATGATCAAGCAGCAGGCGGCGGGGATCTATGCCTGGCTGCCGCTGGGATATCGCGCGCTGCGCCGGGTCGAGCAGATCGTGCACGAGGAACAGCAGCGTGCCGGCCACATACCCTTGTTGATGCCGACCCTGCAGCCGGCGGAACTGTGGCGCGAGAGCGGCCGCTACGATGCTTATGGCCCCGAGATGCTGCGCATCCGCGACCGGCATCAGCGCGACATGCTCTACGGTCCCACGAACGAGGAGATGATCACCGACATCTTCCGTGCCCATGTCGAAAGCTACAAGTCGCTTCCGATGACGCTCTACCACATTCAGTGGAAATTCCGCGATGAGGTGCGCCCGCGTTTCGGGGTGATGCGCGGCCGCGAATTCCTGATGAAGGACGGCTACAATTTCGACATCGATTTCGATGGCGCGATGCATGCCTACAATCGTCACATGGTCAGCTATCTGCGGACCTACGAACGCATGGGGCTGCAGGCGATCCCGATGCGCGCGGCATCGGGGCCGATCGGCGGCGACAATACCCATGAATTCCTCGTTCTCGCCTCGACCGGCGAAAGCGAGGTCTTCTACGATAGCGCGATCACCGACCTGCGCTTCGGCGACCGCGCGGTGGACTACGACGACCCCGCGGCGCTGGAGGCGATCGTCGCCGAGTGGACGGCGCCCTACGCCCGCACCGACGAGACCCACGACTTAGGGCTGTTCGGGCAGATCCCGGCCGAGCGGCAGCGCACCAGCCGCGGAATCGAGGTCGGCCAGATCTTCTATTTCGGGACCAAGTATTCCGAACCGATGGGCGCCGTTGTGGTCAACGACAAGGGCGAACGGGTGCCCGTCCACATGGGCAGCCACGGCATCGGCGTGAGCCGTCTTCTGGGCGCGATCATCGAGGCCAGCCACGACGAGCGCGGCATCATCTGGCCCGAGGGCGTGACGCCGTTCCATGCCGGGATCGTCAATCTCAAGCAGGGCGATGCCGGAACGGATGCGGCCTGCGAACAGATCTACCAGGCGCTTGTGCGTGCGGGGCT
>JASBUM010000470.1 GCA_030147905.1 Acidimangrovimonas sp. | reverse complement strand
CATGGTTCGCGGTGGCATGTGCGATCCGGTCCGGGCGATGCCGCGACACCGCGAAAGAAGGAGATCAGAGGTGACCAAACGCACCGCTGCCAAATACAAGCTCGACCGCCGGATGGGCGAGAACATCTGGGGCCGTCCGAAATCCCCGGTCAACAAGCGCGAATACGGCCCCGGCCAGCACGGCCAGCGCCGCAAGCAGAAATTGTCGGACTTCGGCACCCAGCTGCGCGCCAAGCAAAAGCTCAAGGGCCATTACGGTGACCTGACCGAGAAGCAGTTCCGCCGCATCTATGCCGAGGCCGAGCGCGTGCGCGGCGACACCGGCGAGAACCTGATCGGGCTGCTCGAGCGCCGGCTCGACGCGGTGGTCTACCGCGCCAAGTTCGTGCCCACCGTCTTTGCCGCGCGCCAGTTCGTCAACCACGGCCATGTGCTGGTCAATGGCAAGCGCGTCAATATCCCGTCCTACCGCGTGCGCGAGGGTGACGTGATCGAGGTTCGCCAGAAGTCCAAGCAGCTGGCGATCGTGCTCGAGGCGGCCGGCCTTCCCGAACGCGACGTGCCCGATTACATCGAGGTGGACCATTCCAAGATGACGGCCACCTTCCTGCGTGCGCCCGCCCTCGCCGACGTGCCCTACGCGGTGCGAATGGAACCGAACCTCGTCGTCGAATATTACGCCAAGAACTGACCCGTCCTCGGATGGATCGCCTTTTCGGGGGCCGCGCCATCCGGTGCGGCCCTTTTGCCATTTCCGCGCACGGCCTTGGCGGGATGGCGCGGCTTCTCTGGCCACCTGCGCCCGGCGGGGCTAGAACCGGGCCGTCCAGCGGAGAAAGACCATGAGCGACGCAATCCGTCCCCAGCCCGGCATTCTCGACATCGCCCTTTACGAGGGTGGACAGTCGACCGTCGCCGGCGTGGCCAATGTCGTCAAGTTGTCGTCGAACGAGAACCCCTTTGGCCCGTCGGAAAAGGCGCGCGAGGCCTATCTGCGCGCGGCCCACGACCTGCATCGCTATCCGTCGACCGATCACGCGCGGCTGCGCGCGGCCATCGCCGAGGTCCACGGGCTGGACCCCGCGCGGATCATCTGCGGCGCGGGCAGCGACGAGATCATCACCCTGCTGTGCCAGGCCTATGCCGGTCCGGGTGACGAGGTGCTCTATACCCAGCATGGCTTCCTGATGTACAAGATCGCGGCCCTCGCCGCCGGGGCCACGCCAGTTGCGGCGCCGGAGCGCGAACGTACGCTGGACGTCGATCGTCTCCTCGCCGCCGCGAACGAGCGCACGCGGCTGGTCTTCGTCGCCAATCCGAACAATCCCACCGGCACCATGGTGGGCATCGGCGAACTGGCGCGACTCGCCGAGGGGCTTCCGCCCGGGGCGATCCTTGTCCTCGACGGGGCCTATGCCGAATATGTGCAGGGCTATGACGGCGGCGCGGCGCTGGTCGAGGCGCGCCAGAACGTGGTGATGACGCGCACCTTCTCCAAGATCTACGGCCTGGGCGGGTTGCGGATCGGCTGGGGCTACGGGCCTGCTCCGATCATCTCGGTTCTGGGTCGTATCCGCGGCCCCTTCAACCTGTCGACCGCACAGCTCGAGACCGCCGAGGCAGCGGCGCGCGATCAGGCCCATGTGGCGCGCTGCCGGGCCGAGAATGCCCGCATGCGCCACTGGCTGGCCGAGGCGCTGGCCGAATCGGGCGTGCCGTCGGACACGTCGACGGCGAATTTCATTCTTGCCCGCTTCGCCGACCGTGCCGAGGCCGAGGCCTGCGACGATTTCCTCAAGGCCGAGGGGCTGATCGTGCGCCGTGTCGCGGGCTATGGCCTGCCGCATTGCCTGCGCATCACCGTCGGTGACGAGGCCTC
>JASBUM010000469.1 GCA_030147905.1 Acidimangrovimonas sp. | reverse complement strand
GATCACGCGCCCGAGAAGCAGCGCGGAAAGCACCTCCATCATGCCCGCCGCGGCCGAAACGGCGGTGGCCCAGATCAGCGCCGGCCAGGCGCCGCCGAGACACCAGCGCAGGAAGGCGCCGAACCGGGCCGGCGGCGGACCGTCGGCAGGACGGAACGCATCGATCCATGCGGAAAGGCGGCTGGCCAGGCGGTCCATCACCGGGCCTCCCCCGGAACGGACCCCGCCCCACGGATGTCGGCCCGAAATCGCGACAACTGCGCCGGGCGCCCGGCCACCCCGACGCGCCACATCCCGAATATGTACCTGCTGAATGCGGGAATGCCGAACATCAGGGCCTCGCCCATTCTTGCCGTCCGTCGAACGGGGATAGCGCCCTTCACCACGGGTCCGCGCGGGCGAAGCAACAGGCTAACGCCGAGGCGGATCGCGGTCAATCCAGAAGCTCCTCGCGCCCGAGCCGCAGCCCCGATGCCAGCCATCGCGCACGCAGGGCCTCTAGCCGCCGGCCCAGCGCCGGACCCCGGAAGGCGGGCATAAGATCCGCCGCACCGACGGGAAATTCCGCCGCCGCGCCACGGGCCAGCTCGGCCTGCCAGTCGTCGGGCGGCGCCCGGCCCTCCCACGCCGCGCGCAAGACGACCGCCCGCGCCCCCAACGCCGCCCCCAGACGATAGCCCAGCGCGGCCACGGGCTCGTCGCTGACTGCGGTGGCGTTCAGCGCCGCAAGGCTCCGCGCCTCCTTGCGCGACAGGCGCAGGCCGTCGGCCACCTGCGCTCCGCCGCCCAGAGCCGCGAGCCGTGCAAGCCATCGCGGCGCGACATGACGGGTGTCGGCCACTCCCGCCCGCCTGTCGTCGTCCGCGCCGTCGTCCGCGGCAGCGGCCGGTTCATATAGACGCTCTGCCGCGATCAGCGCGGCCAGACGGTCCGGCCGCGCGTCGGGCAAAAGCCGCGTCAAGACCCCGGCCCCGTGCATCGCGGCGACCGCCGGGGCGGGGTTCGGCGCCGCCAGCAGCTTGCGCATCTCGGCGCCCACCCGTTCGCGCGACAGGTCATCGACCCCGGCGGCGGCGGCAGTACAGGCGCGAAGCCCGTCCGGATCGAAGCCTTCGGCGGACGCGCCGTACCAGGCATGGAAACGGAAGAACCGCAGGATCCGCAGCCGGTCCTCGGCGATCCGCGCCTGCGGCTCGCCCACGAATCGCAGGCGCCGCCGCGCCAGATCGTCAAACCCGGTTCCCAACGGGTCGAGCACCACCCCCTCGGGCGTGGCGTAGAGCGCGTTGATGGTAAAATCGCGCCGCGCGGCATCGTCCTCTATGCTGTCGGCAAAGCGGATGCGGGCGTGGCGGCCGTCGGTTTCCACATCATGCCGCAGGGTGGTGACCTCATGTGCGATCCCGTCGACGACAAGGGTCACCGTGCCATGGGCAAGCCCCGTCGGCACCGCACGGATTCCGGCACTATCAGCCAGATTCATGACGGTTTCGGGCGTCGCGTCGGTGGTCAGGTCGATATCCGCCACGGGCGCGCCGAGCAGGTCGTTGCGGACGCAGCCGCCGACGAAATAGATCCGGTGGCCGGCCCCGGCAAACAACCCGCACAATCTTTGCGTCGCGGGCCGGCGAAACCAGGCGCCACGCAGCCGGCTCATGTCGCCAGCCGCTCGGCCAGGCCGCGCAGGATCCGCGCAGTCGCCCCCCAGATGTAATAGGGTCCGTATGGAACCACGTAATAGTGCCGCCAGACCCCGCGCCAAAGGCGCCGTTCCACCGCGAAGCGCGACCTGTCCAGGACATGGTCGAGCGGCACGTCGAAGATCTCGTCCACTTCGCCGTCCTCCGCGCGCGGGACGAAATCGCCGCGCACCATGCCGACGATCGGCGTGATGGCGAAATTGGTCACCGTGTCATGCCGAGGGAGCCGGCCGATCACCGCGACACTGTCCGGCGGAAGGCCGATTTCCTCATGCGCCTCCCGCAACGCCGTGGCGACCGGATCGGCGTCGTAGGGCTCGGCCTTGCCGCCCGGCAGGGCGATCTGGCCCGGATGGTTCCGCAGTCGTGACGACCGCTTGGTCAGGATCAACCGCGGCCGATCGCCTTCCCCCCGGATCGCCAACAGGACCGACGCTTCGCGGCGCGGCAGGGCCTGCGCTGTCGTCACCGCCGGATTCAGGTCGAAATCGCTTGACCCGGGCCCGTCGCCTGCCAGCGCTGCGGCCAGACGCTCGGCCAGGGTCGGGCGAAGCCGTGCGGCGTCATCAATCGCGGTCGGCGCCATTTTCCCGAGCCTCCCGGCCCAGCGTTGCCGGGTCGAATTCGTAATGTGCGCCGCAGAACTGGCAATCGGCGGTTACGATACCGTCGTCCGTGGTCATCTGGGCGATTTCATCCGCGGGATAGATCGACAGGCTGTCGCGCACCTTCTGTGCCGAACACGAGCAGCCGAAGGTGATCGGCTGGGCGTCGAAGACACGCGGGCCTTCCTGGTGGAACAGACGCACCAGAAGATCGGTCGGCTGCACCGTCGGGCCGATCAGCTCCATCGCTTCGGCGGTGTCGAGCATCAGGTTCGCGCGGGTCCAGTTTTCCTCATCCTCGCCGCTGACCAGATCGGCCGCCGCCATCAGCCCACCGTCGCCGCTGCCGCCCGCGTCGCCTACATGGCGCGCGCTCTTGGGCATGTGCTGAAGCATCACCCCACCGCCGCGCCAGCGCTGCGCATCCCCCGGCACGCGCGCTTGGCCGAAGCTCAGCTCAAAGCGGGTCGGAAGCTGTTCGGACTGGGCGAAATAGCTCTCGGCACAGGCCGCGAGCGAGGCGCCGGAAAGCGGCGTGATTCCCTGATAGGGCACCATTCCGCTCCCCTGATCGAGCACGATGACGAAATAGCCCTCCCCCAGAAGATCGACGGGTTTTGCCACGTCCGGCAGGGTCCCGGGCTCGAAATTGGCATAGGCGCGCATCCGCGCCGGGCGGCCATCCTGCGTCGGGGCGTAATAATCGGTCGCGACCATCCGCACCGGGCCGGTGCCCCGGATCTGCAGCGACAGCCGCCAGCGCAGCTTTATGGTCTGCCCGATCAGCGCGGTCAGCAACGCGGCCTCCGCAACCAGCCCGGCCACCGGCGCGGGATAGCGGTGTTGCGACAGGAGCTGTTCGAGCACCCCGTCAAGGCGCACGAGCCGCCCGCGGATATCGGCGCGGTCAAGCTGAAACGGCAGGACGGTGTCGTCCCAGGCGATTTTCGATCCAAGCGTCATGGGGTTTCCTCAAGGCACGGGCCTTGGCATACCCCGACTATATAGCGACGGCAACGCATCGACCAAGGGCGGGGAAAAGGATGATCGGCAGATTCGGCGAAACACCCAGGCC
>JASBUM010000455.1 GCA_030147905.1 Acidimangrovimonas sp. | reverse complement strand
CGACGGCGCTCGGGCCGCTGTCATGGGGGTCGGACCGGGTCCAGAGGCTCGGCCGGCGTGAAGGGCTTGTGCAGGCGTGAAGGTGGTGCCGATGCGTGCGATGAAGGGGCTGAAGAAACGCCGGCGCGTGCAGATCCTGGTGGTCACCGCGGTGGCACTTGCGCTGTCCACGGCGATGATCGGCTATGCCATGCGCAACGGCATCAACTATTTCCGGACGCCAAGTCAGGTCCTGTCCGAAACCATCCCGGCGAATGAGGAATTCCGCATCGGCGGTCTGGTGGAAAAGGGCAGCGTGCAGCGCGGCCAGGGCAAGACCATCCGCTTCCGGATCACCGACACGAAATCCGAGGTGCCGGTGGTCTATACTGGCGTTCTGCCCGATCTCTTCTCGGAGGGGACCGGGGTCGTCGCCATGGGCCATTATGTCGGCGGCACCTTCCGCGCGATGCAGATCCTTGCCAAGCACGACGCCAACTATATGCCCCGCGAGGTGATCGACGCGTTGAAGAAGCAAGGCGTGTTCGTCGCACCGAAGTCAAGCTGATCGCCCGTCGGTTCCGTCTGCGGACCCGTTGCGCCGAGGCCCGGAGACGCGCGCGTTGCCTATCGGCGCGCGCCCGGTCAGCACGCCGTTTACCACTTTGCCCCAGCCTTGGCCCGATTCATCAGACCGGAGGTTTGCGATGGAATCGGTCGAGGCACTGGCACGCGCCATTCTCGCCCGCGAAGGCGGATATGTCGCCGATCCCGACGATCCGGGCGGGCCCACCAACCGTGGGATCACCCTTGCCACCCTGCGCCGGCTGGGGCGGGACCTGAACCGCGACGGGCGGATAGATACCCGCGATCTGCGGCAACTCAGCGCCGATCAGGCGGTAGCCATCTTCATCGAGGATTATTATCGCGCGCCGGGGATCGACCGGCTGCCCGCGCCGCTGCGCCCCTCGGTCTTCGACATGTATGTCAACGCCGGCGCCCACGCGGTCGGGCTGCTGCAAAGGCTGGTGGTGCGGATGGGCTTCGAATGCAGCGCCGATGGGGTGATCGGACCGCAGACGATCGGTGCAACGCAGGCCGCGCAGCGCGTCGCCCCCCGTCATCTGGTCGACGCCTACGGGATCGTGCGGCGCAACTATTACTACGCCCTGGCCGATGCGCGCCCCGCGAGCCGCAAATATGCCCGCACGCCCGACGGGACCAAGGGCGGCTGGATCCGCCGGGCCGAGGAATTCATCGCCCCGCATTACCATCTGAGCGCCGCCGAACATCGCGAAAGGATCGCATCATGGGGTTGATCGCAAGGCTTCTGGGACTGGGGGAGGCGGCCGGCGCGGTCGGCGCCGCGGCGCGCGACGTGGCCGAGGTCTTCACCCCCAACGCGACCCGTCGCATGGAATTGTCCGCGCAGGCGTATCAGGCGGCACTGACGGCGGCGAGCGCGGAATTCGCCACGCCCCGCAGCGGCGCCTTCGACCGTTTCGTCAATGCGCTCAACCGTTTGCCGCGGCCGTTTCTGGCGCTGGGGACGATGGGCCTCTTTGCCTATGCGATGATCGATCCGGGCGGATTCGGCCTGCGGATGCGCGGGCTTTCACTGGTGCCCGAGCCGCTTTGGTGGCTGCTTGGGGCGGTGGTGTCGTTCTATTTCGGTGCCCGCGAGGCGCACTATTTCAGGCTGGGCCGGCAGGTCGGGCCGTTGGCGATTTCGGCCGCGGGGCC
>JASBUM010000453.1 GCA_030147905.1 Acidimangrovimonas sp. | reverse complement strand
CCCGAGCCGCCAGCGCGGCGCCGATCCCGTCAATATCGGGCGCGGCGAAAGCGGCGTCTATGGTTTCGCGATGGTCATGCAGCGGCGTCGCGGGTGGGGCATCGCTGGCAGCCGCGATGACGGCCGGGTCGCCATCCCGCTCCAGCGCCGCGATGAGGGCGGGCCATTCGGCTTCGGGAATGAAATGATCGGCGAAACCGGCCGCGATCGCCTCGCCCGGCCCCATCCGGGCGCCGGTCAGGCCGTAATATTCGCCGAAGCGGCCCGGCGCGCGGGCCAGAAGATAGGTGCCGCCGACATCGGGGATGAGGCCGATCCCGCATTCGGGCATTGCGATTTGGGTGCTCTCGCCCACCACCCGGGGCCGGCCGTGGCAGCCAAGGCCCACGCCGCCGCCCATGGTGAACCCCTGCATCAGGCTGACCACCGGCTTCGGGTAGGCGCCGAGCCGCGCGTTCATGCGGTATTCGGCGCGCCAGAAATGGCGGGCGGGCTCGAACGCGCCGCAGCTTGCCTGTGCGTGGATCTGGGCGATGTCGCCGCCGGCGCAAAAGGCACGCGCGCCCTCTGCGTCGATTACCACCACCGCCACCGAAGGGTCTTCGGCCCAGGCCACCAGCGCGCGGTCGATGGCGAAACACATATCCGGGCTGAGCGCGTTGAGCGCCTGCGGCCGGGTCAGGGTGATGCGTCCGGCGCGGCCGCGCTTGTGGATGGCGACATCGGCCATCAGCCGCGCTCCGCCAACAGCGCCCGGGCGATGATCAGGCGCATGATCTCGTTGGTGCCCTCGAGGATCTGATGGACGCGCAGATCGCGCAGGATCTTCTCGATCCCGGCATCGGCGAGATAGCCGTAGCCGCCGTGCAGTTGGAGGCAGGAATTGGCCACGTCAAAACCGGCATCGGTGACGTAAAGCTTGGCCATGGCGCAGAATTTCGGCGCATCCGCATCGCCGCGGTCGAGTTTCCAGGCGGCGTGGCGCAGGAAGCTGCGGGAGCTTTGCAGCTTGACCTCCAGTTCGGCGAGGCGGAATTGCAACGCCTGGAAGCGGTCGAGGGTCTGGCCGAAGGCCTGGCGTTCGCCCATGTAGCGCAGCGTCGCGTCGAAAGCGGCCTGCGCGCCGCCCAGCGAACAGGCCGCGATGTTGAGCCGGCCGCCGTCGAGCCCGGCCATGGCATAGCTGAAACCGCGCCCCTCCTCGCCCAGCAGATTGGCCGCCGGCACCGGGCAGGCGTCGAACTGGACCTGGCGGGTGGGCGAGGCGCGCCAGCCCATCTTGTCCTCGAGGCCGCCGAAGGAAAGTCCGCGGCTGCCGTCCTCGACCACGAAGGCCGAGATCCCGCGCGGGCTGTCGTCGCCGGTCCGGGCCATCACGATATAGGCATCCGAATAGCCGCCGCCCGAGATGAAGGCCTTGGTGCCGGTCAGGCGATAGCCTTCGTCGGTCTTCTCGGCGCGGGTGCGCAAGGCGGCGGCATCCGAGCCCGAGCCCGGTTCGGTCAGGCAATAGGAGAGGATGGTTTCCATCCGCGC
>JASBUM010000452.1 GCA_030147905.1 Acidimangrovimonas sp. | reverse complement strand
CGGCCGGCACCGGTGACGGACCAGTGGCTGATCGAGGGCGAGACCCTGGGCGATCTGCGGGCGGCGACGGCCGGGCTGTCGCTGATCGAGGCCGGCGCCCCGCGCGAAGAGGCCCTGGCCATCGCACTGCGGCTGCGAGCGGCCGTCGAGGAAGGCCGGCGCGCCGCGCTCATCACCCCCGACCGGGTGCTTGGCCGCCAGGTGACGGCGGCGCTCGACCGCTGGGGCATCCTGCCCGACGACAGCGCCGGACGACCGCTCGCCCTCAGCGCACCGGGCCGCTTCCTGCGTCAGGTCGCGGCCCTGTCGGGACAGCGCGTCACGGCAGAATCCCTGATTGCGCTGCTGGGTCACCCGTTATGTCATTCGGGGCGCGTCGACCGTGGCCGCCACCTGCTGTGGACTCGCGCGCTGGAACAGTCGCTGCGCGAGGCGGGCCCCGCCTTTCCTACCGGCGAGTCGCTGCAAGCATGGGCCGCGGGGCAGGGGAACGATCCCGATCTGCGGGCATGGACGGAATGGATCGCGAAGGCGATCGCCGGGCTCGACGAGACGCGCCGCCAGCCACTGACGGACCACGTCGCGGACCATCTGCGCCGGGCTGCGCTGCTCGCGCGTGGCCCCGCGGCGTCGCGCGACGATCACCACCTGCCGACTGAGCTGTGCGGAGATGCACCACGCTTGGACGCCACCACCGGCGGGCGCGACGGGTCGACGCCGCCCGACGGCAGCGCCCGCGGTACGGAGGGCAGCGGCGACATCCCGGCCCCGGCCGGCGCGTTGTGGGAACGCGAGGCGGGCCGAGCGGCCCGCACCCTTTGCGACCGGCTGGTGGCCGAGGCTGTCCATGGCGGCCCGCTAGGACCCCATGAATACGCCGATCTCTTCACCGCCATCCTGTCGCGCGAACAGGTGCGCGACCCGGCCCAGCCCCATGCCGGCGTGATGATCTGGGGCACGCTGGAGGCGCGGGTCCAGGGCGCGGATCTGGTGATTCTCGGCGGCCTCAACGACGGGACCTGGCCGCGCCTGCCTCCGCCCGACCCGTGGCTGAGCCGCCCCATGCGGCGGCAGGCCGGGCTGTTGATGCCCGAACGCCAGATCGGCCTTGCCGCGCATGACTACCAGCAAGCCGTCGCCGCGCCCGAGGTGGTGCTCAGCCGGGCGAGGCGCGACGGCGAGGCGCCGACCATTCCGGCGCGCTGGCTAAACCGGCTGGTCAACCTGCTCGCGGGGCTTCCGGGGGGGAACGGCCCCGAGGCGCTGGCTGCGATGCGCGAACGCGGTGGCCGCTGGCTGACGCTCGCGCGCATGCTCGACCGTCCCGACAGCCCGGCGCAGCCGGCCACCCGGCCCGCACCGCGGCCACCGGTATCGCAGCGGCCGCGCAAGCTGTCGGTGACCGATATCGAGAAGCTGATCCGCGACCCCTACGAGGTCTATGCCCGCCGGATCCTGGGCCTGCGCCCCCTGCGCCCGCTGCGCCCGAGACCCGACGCGCGCCTTCGCGGATCGGTCCTGCACGGGATCCTCGAGGAATTCGCCGGAGCCGCCGATCCCGCCCGTCCCGAAGAGGCGCGCGAGACGCTGATCGCCATCGCGCGGGCGCGGCTCGATCGCGAAATCCCGTGGCCCTCGGCGCGCCGGCTCTGGCTTGCCCGGCTCGAACGCGCGACTGACTGGCTCATCGCGCGCGAGGCGCGCTGGGTCGGCCGGCCCGAACTTCTGGAAGCGTCGGGGGCGGTCGCGCTGGACGGTCGCGGCTTCACCCTGACCGCGCGGCCCGACCGGATCGACCTGTATCCCGACGGCCGAATCGAAATCGTCGACTACAAGACCGGCAAGCCCCCGACCGAGGAGAGCCAGCGCTTTTTCGACAAGCAGCTTCTGCTCGAGGCGGCGATGGCGGAGCGTGGCGCCTTCGCCGCGCTCGGGCGGCGGCGGGTCGCGCGCATCGCCTATGTCGGCGTCGGCTCGGCCCCGAGCGAGGTCGCGACCGAGATGACCGAGGCCCATCTTGCGGAAACCTGGGCCGGACTGGAACAGCTGATCGACGCCTACAGCGACCGCGCCCAGGGCTATACCGCGATGCGCGCGCCGTTCTCGCGGCATTTCGAAGGCGACTATGAGCAGTTGTCGCGGTTCGGCGAATGGGACCTGACCGCTCCGGCAAACCCCGTGGAGGTGGAATGAGCCGCGCGCGCGAAGCGACCGAACCCCAGATCCGGGCCGCCGATCCGGCCGGCTCGACCTGGTTGTCCGCCAATGCCGGCTCGGGCAAGACGCGGGTGTTGATCGACCGCGTCGCCCGGCTGCTTCTGGGCGGGACCGAACCGCAGCGTATCCTTTGCCTGACCTATACCAAGGCGGCCGCGAGCGAGATGCAGATCCGGCTGTTCGAACGGCTGGGCGAGTGGGCCATGCTGCCCGATGCCCCGCTGCGCGCCGCCCTTGAACGGCTTGGGGTCGCCGGTGCCGTCGATGCCCCGATGCTGGCGGGTGCGCGGCGCCTCTTCGCCCGCGCAATCGAGACGCCCGGCGGGCTCAAGATCCAGACCATCCACTCCTTCTGCGCGGCCATGCTGCGCCGCTTTCCGCTTGAAGCCGGGATCAGCCCGCAATTCGTCGAAATGGACGAACGCGCAGCCGCCATGCTGCGCGAAGAGGTGATCGAGGAACTGGCCGCCTGGCGCCCCGAGGTCGT
>JASBUM010000445.1 GCA_030147905.1 Acidimangrovimonas sp. | reverse complement strand
CGGCCGGCATACATCACCATGACCCGGTCGGCCATTTCGGCCACCACCCCCATGTCGTGGGTGATCAGCACGATGGAAGACCCGTGCTCCTTGCGCAGCTCGCGCAGCAGGTCCAGAACCTGCGCCTGCACGGTCACGTCCAGCGCCGTCGTCGGCTCATCCGCGATCAGCAGCGCCGGCTGGCATGACAGCGCCATGGCGATCACCGCGCGCTGCCGCATCCCGCCCGAAAGCTGGTGCGGATAGCGCCGGACCGCCTCTTCGGGGTTGGGGATGCCGACCTCCTTCAACAGGTGCACCGCCCGCGCCCGCGCCGCGCGACGGCTTACCCGTTCATGCGTCAGGATCTGTTCCACGATCTGGTCGCCGATCGTGTAGACCGGGGTCAGCGCGGTCATCGGATCCTGCGAGATCAGCGCGATGCCGCTGCCGCGGATCCGGCGCAATTCGCGCGCGCTCATCTTGTGCAGATCCTGGCCGCGGAACTTCGCACTGCCCTCGACGAAGGTGTTGCGCCGGTCCACCAGCCCCAGAACCGCCAACAGCGACAAGGTCTTGCCCGAGCCGGATTCGCCCACGATCGACAGGACCTCGCCCGGTTCGACAGTGAAATCGATCCCGTGAACGGCCGTGGTGCGACCACCCTCGGCGGCGAAGGCGACCTTCAGCCCCGAGACATCAAGAATTGGTTCCGCCATGGTCAGTCCTTTCTCACCCGCGGGTCGATGACCGCATAGAGGATATCCACCACCGCATTGGCGCCGACGACGAAGAACGATGCATAGATCACCGAGGCGAGGATCACCGGGAGATCGAGGTTGTTGAGCGCATTGTAGGTCAGCTGCCCGACGCCGTTGATGCCGAAGATCACCTCGGTCAGCAGCGCCGCGCCCCCCACCAGCGCGCCGAAATCGAGGCCGAACATCGTGACGAAGGCCGACAGCGAGGTGCGCAGCGCATGCCGCAGCAGGATCCGCGTCTCGCTCAGGCCCTTGGCGCGGGCGGTGCGGATGTAATCCTCTTCCAGCGTCTCGATCAGGTTGGCCCGCAGGACGCGCCCGTAGATCCCGACATAAAGTGTGGCCAGCGTGAACCACGGAATGATCAGCCCGCGAAACCAGCGCCCCGGATTTTCCGAAAGCGGCGTATAGCCAAGCCCCGGCACCCACGAAAAAAGCCAGCTGTCGTGAAAGGCGCTCTGGCTGACGAGGTTCATCATCGAGCCAAGCCAGAACACCGGCATTGATATCCCGATCAGCGCCAGGATCATCAGCCCCCTGTCGATCCATGAATTCCGGGTCGCCGCCGCCACCAGCCCGACGATCAACCCGCCCAGCACCCACAGCACGCCGGCACCCGCCACCAGCGACAGGGTCGCCGGCGCGGCCCGCATGATCTCGGGGATCACCGGATCGCCGCGGTTCACGAAGGAGGTCAGGTCCTGCGTGATGAAGAGCTTCTTCATCATGATCGCGTATTGGACCGGCAACGGCTTGTCGAAGCCGAATTCATGGCGCACCTGCTGCACCGTCTCGGGCGAGGCGTTGCGCCCGGCAAGCCGCGCGGCCGGGTCGGCGCCCGGGGTTGCGAAGAAGATCATGAACACCAGGACCGAAATCCCGAACATGACGAAGAGCATCTGCGCAAGGCGCTGGATGATGGAAATGAACATGCCGCCTCCTCAGCGCAGCTTGGTCCGCGGATCGAGCGCATCGCGAACGCCGTCACCCAGAACATTCAGCGCGAGCACCGTCGCGACGATCGCGAGGCCCGGTGCCAGCGACACCCAGGGGCGGGTATAGAGAAGGGTCTGCCCGTCGCCGATGATGGTGCCCCAGCTGGCGTTGGGCGGCTGCACGCCGATCGAAAGGAAGGACAGCGCGGATTCGGTGACGATGTTCAGCGCCATGAGGATCGGAACGAAGACGATCAGCGTCGTCATGACGTTGGGCAGGATATCGCGCCACAGGATCCGCCGCGCCGGAATGCCCAGCCCGATCGCGGCCATCACGAATTCGCTGCGCCGAAGCCGCATCACCTCGCCCCGGATCGGGCGTGCGACATAGGGCACGTAGATCACGCCGACGATGAAGATCGGCAGCGCAAGGCTGTTCGATGTGATCGTGAAGGGGCCGATATGAATCGTCGCGTTCAGCAGTACGACCGAAAGGGAGATCGCGAGAAGATAGATCGGGAAGGCCCACAGCACGTCGAGGATGCGCGACAGGATCATGTCGATCCATCCGCCGAAGAAGCCGGCGACGACCCCGATGATCGTGGCCAGGACCAGGCAGATAAGGGTCGCCGTGCCGGCGATGAACAACGAGGTCTGCCCGCCGTATAGCAGGCGCGCCGCGACGTCACGACCCTGGCTGTCGGCACCGAGAAGGTATTTCAGCGTCCAGGTCGGTCCGATCGGGGTCACGCCGAGGCCGAGACCGGTCGTCGAGGCCTGCATGATGTCGACCGTCTTGCCGTGCAGGCTGATCTGGCCGTTGAGATTGGGCGTGAAGGGATGGGCACCGGCCAGCTGCGCGTAAAGCGGCGCCATCGCGCTGAGCACGACGATGAGGATCAGCACGGCAAGCGCGATCATCGCCGGCCGGTCGCGCCACAGGATACGGAAAGCCGTGGCCCAGGGTCCCCGGTCCGGGCCGGAAACCACTTCGGCCGCGATATCGGCGGCGGCCTGGTTCGGGGAACTGGAAGTCAATTGTTCGTTCACGGGAACGTTCGTGCCTTTCGCATTGACAGGCTGACGGAAGCGAAGGGAACGGGCCGGCTTCCCGGCCCGCTCCTGTCGATCATTTCACCCAGGCGAGGGCAGGATCGAATTGATAGACGCTGGTCCAGGTGAAGTTGCCCAGCCGCTTCGAGACGAAATCGACCCGCTTGGGGTTGAACAGCGGCGCGATCGGCGCCTGCGCCATGATCTCCTGATCGACCTTGGCCCACATCTTGTCGGCCTTCGCCGGATCGGTCAGCGCCGTGGTCATCGCCGCCTTCATGTCCGCATCGACCTTCTTCGAGCAGAAGCCCGAGGTGTTGATCGAGCTGTCCGAACCCGGATGGAAGGAATCGCAGGAGAACAGGACGTTCAGGAAGTCCGACGCGGCCGGATAGTCCTGATACCAGTCGGTCAGGCTGGCCTGGACCTTGTTCTTGGTGTTCTGGATGTAGGTGAACTGGATGTTGGACGAGATCGTGTGAACGGAGGCCTTGTAGCCCAGATCGTTGAGCACCGACTGGATGTAGGTGGCGATGTTCTTGTTCACCGTCTTGTCGGAGACGATCAACGTCACCTTCTGGCCTGCGGTGCCCGATTCCTTCACCAGTTCCTTGGCCTTGGCCATGTCCGGCGCGCTCCAGGCAACATCGCCGGGGTTCTTGGTGTAGTCGCAGTGCTGCTCGAATCCGGGGAACTTCGGCGGCAGGATCGTGCAGGCGGGCTGGGCCAGAACCTTGCCGCCCCACAGGTTGACCACCGCGTTGCGGTCGATAGCATAGTTGACCGCCTGGCGTGCCTTGACGTTGTTGAACGGCGCCAGATTGGTGTTCATCGACAGGTAGAAGAACGCGGCCTGTGCGTTGACATGGACCTGCTTGGAATAGCGCGTGCCCATCTCGTTCAGGCGATCGGCCGGCGGCGTGTCATACATCCAGTCGGCCTGGCCGTTCTCGATCGCGGTCACCTGGGCATCGCCGGTCAGACCGAAGTTGTAGACGATCTTGTCGGGATAGCCCTTGGGCTGGGCGTCCGCGCTCCACTCCTTGAAATGGGGATTGCGCACCATCACCAGCTTCTGATCGGGCACATAGCTCTGGATCATGTAGGCGCCGCTGCCCGGAAGCGGCGTGACGCCCGAACCCTTCATCGGCGTGTCGGCCGGAAGGATCGCGGCCAGCGGCACCGCGATCTTGTCGAAGAATTCCGAATCCGGCTGGGTCAGATGGAAGGTCACAGTATTGGCCTTCGGATCGATGACCACGCCCTTTTCCAGCGTGCAGGTGTCGGGCGTCTTCAGGCAGGCGTCGGCGCCCACGATCCCGTTGTAGAACGTGCCGGCCGTGGGGCCGTGCACCTTGAAGATCCGGACGAAGGAATGGTAGACGGCCTGAACCGTAACCGGCTCACCGTTCGAGAACTTGATGCCCTTGCGCAGGTGGAAGACATAGGTCTTGCCGCCATCCTCGGCCTTCGGAATCGCGGTCGCGAGATCGGGGACGATCTCGGTCGATCCCTTGCCGGCCACCTGCTTGAAGGTCACCAGCTGGTCATAGCTGTTCTGGTAGAGCTGCCAGAATTCCTGCGTGTAATTGACCTGGGGGTCGATGGTGCCGGCCGATCCATGCGCCACCAGCTTGAGCGTACCGCCCGTATGGGCGCCATCCGTGGCGGCATGGGCCGCGCCCAGCAGTCCGCCGGCGGCAAGCGCCAGCCCCATGGCCGTAGATTTCACGAGTGAGTTCATATTTTTTCAATCCCTGTCATGACTTGGTTGAAATTTGGCACCTCGCGGCGCCGGCTGATCGAGACGGTCCGGGACGCCTGGATGAAGCGTGCCGGATGTCTCGTCATGCGGGTATCGGGGTGATGTCGTCCGGTGCTCGCGGAAGGTCCCGCGATGGAACATTGCGGGGCCCGACGGTTCCGGACTCGGCAGGCAGGACGCAGGTTGACGGCACGGTGGCCGGCCGTCTCGCACCGCCGCCCACGCAGACCGCGCCAACGGGTGCCCCACTCGGCCGTGGCCGCCGGGACGTGCCCTTTTGCCCCACCCAGGCGCAATGGCAAGATCCGGACCGTTCCCAAATGCACTATACCTACCCGCCCCCGTCGCGCGTTTTACTGTTACCCGGCCGCATACGGCACGCCCCGCATGAGCGCGCGCCGACCGCCACGCGAAGGATCCGCTCCCGTACCAGGCCCCTCGCGCCGGGTCGCCGCCCGGTCGAAGCGTGGCTCCGGCCCGTCGCGACGAACCGGAAACCCAGCAACCGGGAAAACCGGCATCCGGGAAGCCCGGCGCCGACGCAGCACCCGCGGCCGGCACGGGATCGCCCCGAGGCGATCCGACACTTTGGCCGACGCCCATCTAGTGATGCGTTCCGTCTTTGCTTGTCCAGCCGATCGCCCGCCGTCACATGACACAAGAACGTGAGCTTCCGACTTCCACCGCAGGGCGACGAATTCATGCCCGTTAATTGCGCGACAAGCCTATTATCGCGAAACAATATTCTGATTTATGGTCTGGAGCTGCCTCGCGGCGACGTGCCTCGGCCAAACGTCGAGCCCGTCGTGCCGAGGAAAGCCCAGGCCGCAACCGGCGGCTGCGCGCGCCGAGGCCCGGCAAATCGGCGATCGTCACGGCTGCCTTTCGACGGTGCTCGCGGCATTGGCGCGCTCAACAATCCGCTCCAAGCCGTCGCGGCCGTCCGCGGAAGAAAGCCAGCGCGTCGCCGTCCTCGCGCAATTCGGCGCGCAGGACGCGGCCAACGACAAGAAGGTGGTCACCGCCCTGATGGCTGGCTTCGCGTCGGCATTCGAACCGCGCCAGACAACCGCCCAACAGCGGCACACCCTCGGGGCTGACCCCATGCGGATGATCGGCCAGCGCGCGCGCATCTCCAGCCACGGCGAAGCACAGATCCTGCTGCTCGGCGGCAAGCACATGGATGGCGTAATTGGCGGCGTGCTCGAAATGGCGAAATCGCCGCGACCCGCGTGCCGGCGCCCAGACGACCAGCGGCGGATCGAGCGAAAGCGAGGCAAAGCTGTTGGCGGTGATCGCGACCGGCCCGGTCTCGCCTGCCGCGGTCACTATCGTCACGCCCGTGGCGAAACGACCGAAGGCGTCGCGAAGAAGACGGGTGTTGCGCGGATCGGGCACGAAGCCGCCCGGCGCCGCGATCATGGCACAGCCTGTCCCAGCCCCGCCTCATAGAGCCGGAACCAGTCCTGCCGCGTCAGCGTCACCTTCAGCGCATCCGAAAGCCGCGCGATACGGTCGAGCCTGTTGGTGCCCAGAACCGGCAGGATGGTCGCCGGATGCGCCAGCAGGAAAGCCACCCCGACGGCGGCCCGGTCGACACCGGCCGCGGCGGCGATCTCGTCCATCACCACCTGCAGCGGCCCCTCACCACGCATGAGCGCGCCGCCACCAAGGGGCGACCAGGCCATAACCGGGGTCGCCTTGCGCTGGTGAAACGCAAGGTCGCCGTCGTTGAAGGGGGCGAGGCGCCCAAGGCTGATCTCGATCTGGTTGGTCGCCAGCCTCGTCTCCATCGCCGCCTGCAGAAGCCGCCAGTCCCACGGGCGGAAGTTCGACACACCCACCGCGCGAACCTTCCCGCCGGCGACGAGCGCGTCAAGCGCGGCCCCGGTTTCGTGCGGATCCATGAACGGATCGGGCCGATGGATCAGCAGCAGATCAAGATGATCGGTCCCCAGATCGCGCAGCGAAGCCTCGACCGATGCCATGATATGCGCGCGCGAGGTGTCGTAATGTTTCACGCGTGCGCCCGCATGGCGGCCGGCGGGCGCGACGATACCGCATTTGGTTACAAGCTGGATGCGATCGCGCAGCGTTCCGTCTTCGCGCAACGCCGCGCCGAAAATGGCCTCGGCCCGGTAGCCGCCGTAGATATCGGCATGATCGAAGCTGGTGATGCCCTGCGCAAGACAGGCGTCGATCTTGGCACGGACATGCCCGGCCGACGTATCGCCGTCATCGGCCAGCCGCCAAAGACCGTAGAGGATGCGGCTGAGCGAGAGGTCATCACCGAGTGCCACGGTCTCCATCAGCGGCGCTCTCCCGTTCCCAGGGGTGTGGCCGGCGTCGCCATCGGCACCCGCCCGTAGACTTCCGGCAGCGCCACCGTATCAAGCTGCGGCATCACGAGCCGGCCGAAATGCCGGGCCTCGTCGAGATGCGGATAGCCCGACAGGATGAAGGCCCTGATACCCATCTTGCGATAATCCTCCAGCTTCGAAAGCACCTGGTCGGCCGAACCCACCAGTGCCGCGCCGCACCCGGACCGCGCCCGGCCCACGCCGGTCCAGAGGTTCGGCTCCACATAGCCGGCGTCATCGGCGATCTCGCGATTGCGCGCCTGCCGCGACACACCGAGCGAGCCGGCGTCGAGCGCGCGTTCACGGATCGCCCTGCCCTGTCCGTCATCCAGCCTCGAGACGAGATGCTCGGCATATTCGCGCGCTTCGGCCTCGGTGTCGCGCACGATCACGTGGACGCGCAGGCCGTAATCTATCACCCGCCCGTGGCGCTCGGCCGCTTCGGCGACGGTGCGCATCCGCCCGGCGAGTTCGTCGCGCGTTTCGGGCCACATCAGATAGACATCGCAATGTTCGGCGCACAGTTCCACGGCCGCCGGAGAATAGCCGCCGAAATACAGCAGCGGGCCGCCGGTCTGATAGGGAACGGCCGGCGCCGGATCGAGGCCGTCGAAATCGTAGACCGTCCCGTGATGGGTGATCGTCTCGCCCGCCCAGGCGCGTTTGAGGATCTGCACCACTTCGCGTGAGCGCTGGTAGCGGAATTCGCTATCGGCCTTCTCGCCCGGAAAGTCGGAAGAGATGACGTTGACCGTCAGCCGCCCCTGCAACATGTGATCGAGCGTGGCGATGGTCCGGGCCAGCATGATCGGCTGCATCTCGCCGCAGCGCACCGCCGCAAGAAAATTCAGCCGGTTGGTGATCTGCGAGGCGCCGGCGACGAAGCTGAGCGTGTCCTGCCCCACCTGATAGGAGGAGGGGCACAGGATGTTGCGAAATCCCTGACGTTCGGCTTCGCGCACGATCTGCGCACAATGCGCCCAGCTGGAACGCAGATCACCGTCTGGAACACCGAGAAAACGATAGTCGTCCGAACAGAGCGCGGCGAACCACGAGACTTCGGCGGCGTCGATATCGGCGGATCTGACAGGAACTATCGTCATGGGATCCTCTTGATTCAGGTGCGATCGGGACTTGCGTAGCAGGTCGAAAAATGTAAATCAATAGTGTATCAATTTTGGAGCGGCAGAGATGGACGAAACCGGCGGGCCCAAGGGGGGGCGGCTCGAACAGGGGCGGGGTTCTCCGGGCGGGGGCGTTCCGCTTTATCTGCGCGTGGTCGAACTGGTGATGCGCGACATCGCCGCCGGCCGCCTGACGGACGGGGCGCGGCTTCCGCCCGAACGGACCATGGCGGCCGAGCTTGGAATTGCGGTGGGGACGTTGCGCAAGGCGCTTGACGATCTCGCCGGGCGGGGCCTGGTCGAACGGATCCACGGCTCGGGCAACTATGTCCGCAGTGGCCGGCTGCGCGATCAGTTCTATCCCATGTTCAGGATCGAGCTGATTTCGGGCGGCGGCATGCCGACGGTCGAGACCCTCGATATCGCCGTGCTGGACAAGCCGGACGACCTGCCTCCATTCGGCGCCTCGTCGCGCGCCTCCCGCGTCCGGCGGCTGCGCTTTCTTGACGGCATACCTGTGGCGGCCGAGGAGATCTGGCTTGACGGCACCATGGGCGAGGTGGGGCGCGACGGGCTCGAGATGTCGCTCTACGACTACTACCGCAGCCGGCTCAACTTCTGGATCGAGACCGCGGAGGATCGGGTCAGCTTCGGCCCCGTGCCGGCCTGGGTTCCCGATGCCTTCGGCCCGCGACCGGGCGTGATTGCGGGTTACGTCGAAAGGTTCGGCTGGGCCGACCGCCCCGCGCCGGTGGAATTTTCGCGCAGCTGGTTCGACGCGGCGCGCGCGGTCTACGTTCAACGCATGAGATGAGATCCAGCATGACCCCGATCACCTATGGCCTTGTCGGCTGCGGCATGATGGGCCAGGAGCACCTGCGCAACATCGCGCTGCTTCCCGGCACCCGCATCGGCGCCATTTTCGAACCCGACGGGGCGATGGCCGAGGCCGCGTCACGGCTTGCGCCGGAAGCCACCATGGTGGAATCGCTGGACGCGCTGCTGGCTTGCGACGGGCTGGATTGCCTGGTCGTCACCAGCCCGAATTTCCGCCATCTCGAACAGCTTGAACGGATCGGCGCGAAACGGCCCCTGCCGGTCCTGATTGAGAAACCGCTGTTCACCGACGCGCAGGACGCCGCGCGGCTGGAAAACCTGCGCCGGGCCTACCCCGCGCCGATCTGGGTCGCGATGGAATACCGCTACATGCCGCCGATTGCGGCCTTTCTCGAACGAGCGACCGCCACCACGGGCGGGATCAGGATGCTGACGATCCGCGAACACCGCTTCCCCTTCCTGTTCAAGGTGGGGAACTGGAACCGCTTCAACCGCTACAGCGGCGGCACCTTCGTCGAGAAATGCTGTCACTTCTTCGATCTGATGCGCCTCGCGCTCGGGTCCGAGCCGGTCCGCGTCATGGCTTCGGCGCCGGCGCCGGTGAACCATATTGCGGAAGCCGCGAGTGCGGAGGGTGCACCGGACATCCTCGACGCCGGCTATGCGCTGATCGAATTCGCCTCGGGCGCCCGCGCGATGCTGGAGCTGTGCATGTATGCCGAAGGCTCGGAATATCAGGAAGTGCTTTCGGCCGTGGGGCCGAGCGGCAAGATCGAGGCGCTGGTGCCGGGGCCCGGGCGGTTCTGGCCCGACCATCTCGGCGCGCCGCCGGTGCCGAAGCTGGTGATCTCGCCGCGCGATCCGCGCGGCCCGCGGGAAATGGAAGTGCCGGTTCCGGCGGCCCTGCTGGCGGCAGGCGACCATAACGGCGCGACCTATCACCAGCACCGCGAATTCCTGGCGCTGGTACGTGGCGAACGCGCCGCACCGGAGGTGACGCTGCAGGATGGATGGGCCGCGGTCGCCATGGGCCATGCGGTGCAGCGATCCATCGAGACCGGGGACGCGGTGGCACTGAACCCCGGCGCCTGGCAAGGCCGCTGACAAGGAATGCCGCGCGCGGGCGGCGGCGTACCCCGCCCGCCGAAGCCGCCCGCGCCGGCGGCACGGGTCGCTATTGCCGCAGGCTCTGTCCGGCCTCGTCGAAGACATGGGCTGCGGCCGCATCGATGCCCAGCGCGATCCGCGTGCCCGGCTCGATCGGGCTTTGCCCGGGGCTGTGCACGGTGACGCGCGTGCCGTCGGCAGTCTCGCCGTAGAGATAGCTTTCGCCGCCCAGCCTCTCGACCTCGGCCACGACGCAGGGCAGACCGCTTTGGTCGGGACGCAGGCCGTTGGGACGCACCCCGAGCGTGACCTTCGCCCCCTCTTGCAGCGCGAATGTGCCGGCGGGCATGACGACGGTGGCACCGGCATCGAGCCGCAGCGCACCCGACACGACCGTGGCCGACAGGAAGTTCATCCGCGGGCTGCCGATGAACCCGGCGACAAAGACGTTCAGCGGCGTGTTATAGAGATCGAGCGGCCGGCCGAACTGTTCAAGGCGGCCCGCGCGCAGAACCGCGATCTTGTCGGCCATGGTCATCGCCTCGACCTGATCGTGGGTGACATAGATCATCGTGTTGCCGATGCGCCGGTGCAGGCGGCTGATCTCGCCGCGCATCTCGACGCGCAATTCCGCATCGAGATTCGACAGCGGTTCGTCGAAGAGAAAGATCCGCGGCTCGCGCACCACCGCCCGGCCGATCGCGACGCGCTGGCGCTGACCGCCCGAGAGGTCCTTGGGCCGACGGTCGAGCAATTGTCCGATCTGCAGCATCCGCGCGGCCTCTTCCACCCGCCGGGCAATCTCGGCCCGGGCGTGGCGGGTGTTTTCCAGCCCGAAGGACAGGTTCTGCCGCACCGTCATATGGGGATAGAGCGCATAGCTCTGGAAGACCATGGCAAGCCCGCGTTCGGCCGGTCCCAGATGGTTGACCACCGCGCCGCCGATGCGCACCTCGCCGCCGGTTATCGGCTCCAGCCCCGCGATCATGCGCAGCAGCGTGGACTTGCCGCAGCCCGAGGGGCCGACGAAGACGCAGAATTCACCCTCTTCGATCCGCAGGTCTATGCCCCCGATCACCTCGGCGGCACCATAGGACTTGGTGATGTTTCTCAGTTCGAGATCGGCCATCCGCTCCTCACTTGTCGCGCCACACGGTGCATCGGTCACTTTCCGCCGGTCGAGGCGATGCCGGTCGCTATGTATTTCTGAAGAAAGGCAAAGACTGCGACCACCGGCAGAAGTGTCAGCACCGTCATCGCCAGCAGGCTGGACCAGTCGGTGTTGAACTCCCCCCGGAAGGAGTTGAGCGCCAGCTGCAGGGTGAAATGCCGTGAATCGGTCAGCGCGATCAACGGCCACAGGAAATCGTTCCAGCGCCACATCACCGAGAGGATCGCGAGGACCGCGATCGCCGGCGCCGAAAGCGGCAGGATGATGCGCCAGTAGATCTTCCATTCGCTCGCGTTGTCCATCCGCGCCGCGTCGAGGATCTCGTCGGGGATGGTAAGCATGTACTGACGCAGCAGGAACACCCCGGTCGGCGTGGCGGCCCCCGGAATGATGACACCCCACAGCGTGTTGATCATGCCGAAATCGCGCACGATCAGGAACAACGGCACCAGAACCACCGTCTGGGGTATCATCAATGTGCCGATCACCAGCGCAAGCACCGTGCCGCGCCCGCGGAAGCGGTATTTCGACAGTGCGAAGGCCGCCATCGAATTGACCAGAAGCGTGATCGCGGTGGCCACGGTGGTGATGAAGGTGGAGTTCCACAGGAACCGCAGGAAATCGAACCGCCGGAAAAGCTTGCGGTAGTTCTCGAAGGCGAGTGCCACGTGCTGCACCGGCACCCGGTCGGCGATCCGGACCTTGATGATGGTACGGGGATCGCGTGGCCGTACCATCTGGCTGACCAGGCCGATGCGCCGGATCTGGGCCAGCTCCTGCCCCTTCATCTCGCCCCGGGTGATACGGAAGACCGGCAGCGGCGCATCATGGCCCGCGACCTGTACGGTTTTCTGCACATAGGGCAGCAGGCTGGGCGGAAAGCGCTGCAACTCGGCCTCGGTCTTGAACGACGAGATCGCCAGCCACAGGACGGGTCCGAACATCAGGAAGATCCCAAACGTCAGATAGGCGTAGCTGGCCCAGTCGGTCCAGTGCATGCGCACCCCGCGGACGCGGTCGCCGCGCGTGCGGGTCAGGAAGCTAGCCATCGGCATTCCTCCGGGTGATCCAGAGCTGGATCGCGGTCAGCACGACCAGAACCAGCGCCAGCAGGATCGAGGCGGCGGCAGCCAGCCCGAAGAGACGCGGCGCTCCGGCAAAGCCGGTCTGGTAGATATATTGTATCAGGAGCGTCGTCGCCGAGCCGGGCCCGCCGCCGGTGAAGGCGAACAACTCGTCGAAGGTCTGCACGCCCTTGATCAGGGCCAGCACGAGGACGACGATCATCGTCGGCATCAGCAGCGGCAGCGTGATCTTGCGAAATACCCGCCAGGGCGAAGCGGCATCCATGGCGGCTGCGTCGTAGACGTCGCGCGGAATCGCCTGAAGGCCGGCAAGCAGGATCAACGTATAGAACCCCATATGCGCCCAGACGGTGAGGAAGATGGACCAGCCGAAGGCCCAGCGCGCATCGAGAAGCCAGTTCACCGGATGCATCCCGAAGTGGACCAGCACGGCGTTCAGCACCCCCTGGTCCTGCAAGATCCACTTCCACACCAGCGCGACCACCACCGGCGACAGAAGCACCGGAAAGAAGAAGACCGCGCGGAAGAACCCCCGCGCCCGGATCCGGCGATTGAGGATCAGCGCGGTGACCAGCGCGAAGCCGACCATGAAGCCGACCTGAAGCACGACGAACAGCGCCGTGTTGTGAACCGCCCGCCAGAAGACGTCCAGCCGACAGCTGTTCGGATCGAGGTAGTCGCGGCAACTGGCAAGGAGCTGGAAGTTGCGGCCGCCGACATAGGGCCGGTCGCGCAGCAGGACGTGCTCGCTGCCGGTCAGCGCATAGGCGAAGTTCACGATCACCGGCAGGAAGGCGAAAAGACCGAAAAGGATCAGGTTGGGCGCAAGGAACACCCAGGCCAGCCGCCGCGGGCCAAGCAGGCGCTGCAGGGCGCGCATGGGCAGTTCGATCACCTGCATGACGGGCGAGAGGAGATTGTGCATCGGCCGCTCCGGCGGGGGACGAAAAGGGGGCGATCGCCGCCCCCCTCCACGAGAATGGGCGCGGGTCTATTTGGACGCCGACACGGCCTGCTTCAGATCCTGCTGCATCCGTTTCACTGCGGCATCGAGCGTCAGTTCCCCCACGATCACCTGGGTCACGCGCTTGACCGTGATGTTGAACATCGCGCGATTGTTCCGATAGCCCTGGAAGGCATAGGCGGTATCGGCGATGGTCGGCACCTGCCTGGCCCAGGCGTTCAACGCGCGGCCGGCCTCGGGGCTTGCGCCCTCGTATTTCACGCCTTCGGCCGCGACGATCTTGTTGGCCGGGATGTTCAGCGATTTCGCCTCCAGTTCGGCATAATTGGCCGGCTGGGCGAGGAAGCTCAGAAGTTCGGCCACCTGCTTGGGGTGCTTGGTCTCCTTGAAGCCGACGATGCCTGCGCCGCCCGGCATGCCCGAACATGCGTCCTTGCCGGCCGGACCGCAGGGGGCGGGCACGACTTCCCAGTCAAAGGCATTGCCGATCTGCTTGGCAAACTTGGCCACCTGCCACGAGCCGGAGTAGTAGAAGACGAGTTCGCCGTTGATGAATTCCTTCGTCGCATCGGCATAGGTTGCGCCACCCTTGCCGGCCCAGACGTCGCGATCCATGGTGCCGTCCTTGTTCCAGGCCACGAATTGCCGGGCGGCCGCGACAAAGCCCGGGTCGTCAAGCTCGGGGTTGCCGTTCTTGTCGAAATACTTGGCGCCATAGGGGATCGCGATGCCGGCGAAACGGTGGCCGGACCGATCCATCGCCATGGGATATTTGGTCTGGGTCTTCTTCGCCACCGCGCGGGACGCCTTGGCCCAGTCGTCCCAGGTCGCGCCCGGGCCGGGCATCTTGACCCCGGCCTGATCGAACAGCGTCTTGTTGACATAGGCGCCGGTGATCGTCAGCTGCGTATGAAGCCCGTAGATGCCGTGATCGTCCTTGCCGGCGCGATACCAGTCCAGCGTCTTGCCAAAGGCCTTCTCCCAATAGGCCTTGTCGACATAGGGCGTGAGGTCGAGGTAGTATTTGTGCAGCCCGCCGAGGTCGGTGACCTTAGCGAGATCGGGTCCGGAATTGGCCGCAAGCTGGACCGGCAGGTTCTCCAGTATGGCGTTGTAGGGCACGATGTTGGTCCGGACCCTGATGTCCGGATGCTTGGCCTCGAACTTCTTGATCAACTGGTCGGCCACGGTGCATTCGTTGCCGTCCTGATAGCACATGAACTGCAGCGTGACGGGTTCGGCCCGTGCAAGCGTCGCGGCCATGGTCAACGCCGCAGTGGCCCCGGCAAGGGCATGGATCAGTCTGGTCATTGGTCGTCCTCCCTGTTCTTCGTCGCGTTTCCGGTGGTGTGGTCTCCTCAGCCGACGGGCCGCCAGCCCGCGTAGAGCGGGGCCTCGGGCCCGAGCGGCAGCGTCACGGCGCGCCCCTCCCGCGCCGACTGATAGATCGCCGATACCAGCTCGATCGAGCGCCGGCCGTCGGCGGCGGTCACTTCGCGCCCGGGGCTCCCCTCGAGCGCGTCGGCATTGGCCTCGAGGAAGCCCGCAAACCCGGCGGGCCCCGGCCGAACATCCGCCAGCACCGCATCGATCGCCGCCTGTTCGCGCGGGGCGCGGGCGGTGAACCGCCAGGCGCCAGTTGCCGGCGCATAGGGGGTGGTGTCGGATTCGGCCGTCAGCCCTTGGAAGCACAGGCGGATGCGGCTTTCATCGGTTGCGGCGCCCAGCGTGATCGACGAGGTGACAAGCGCGCCCGAGACCATCTCGAAGCTGATCGCCGCGCAATCCTCGGTCTCGATTCCGTTGACCCGCGTCGCGGTAAAGGCCGAAAGCCGCCGGACCGGCCCCAGGATCATCGTCATCAGATCGTGGTTGTGGATCGCATGCCCCAAGACCGCGCCGCCGTTCTCGCCTTCCCAGGTCCCGCGCCAGGGAACCGCGTAATAGGCCGGACCGCGGTTCCAGTGGGTCTCCAGACTGGCGGCATAGGCCCGGCCGGTCAGCCCGGCCTCGGCCAGCGCCGTCAATTGCGCCATCGCGGGGCCATACCGATACTGAAACACCGGCGTCAGACGCCGGCCCGAGGCATCGATCGCGGCAAGCAGCCGATCGGCGTCAGCCAGCGACGCCACCAGCGGCTTTTCGCAGATCACATCCTTGCCCGCGTTCAGCGCGCGCAGCGAGAACGGCAGATGAAGATGCGGCGGAAGACAGATATCGATCAGGTCGATCGACGGATCGGCAAGGAGTTGATCGGCCTCTGCCGCGATCGGGACAGGCAGATTGCCGACCGCCTCGGCGGCGCGGCGCAGATCCAGATCGACAAGCGCGGCAACCTCGTAACGATCGGGCAGCGCGCGGTAGCCGGCCAGATGCTCGCGCCCGATCCCGGCGCCGATGATCGCGACCCGGATCATTGCCGACCCGCCTCGGCCAGCGCCTGCGCCGTCAGCGCAAGTTCCATCGCCTTGAAGACATGCGCCTGCGCCGCCGCGGTCTCGGTGCGGTCACGGATGTCGCGCGCGAGCCGCGCAAAATAGGGCAGACCCGCATCCGCACACTGCATCTTCTCGCAACGCGTCCCGTTCACGAGGATCAGATGATCGGTGCCGTCGGCGCCGCCCACATCGACATATTTGCGCAGCTCGATATAACCCTCGGTGCCGAGGATGGTCAGGCGCCCGTCGCCCCAGCTCGGCAAGGCGTCCGGCGTGAACCAGTCAAGCCGGATATAGCCGTGCGCATGCTCCGAGCGCAGCACGACCTCGCCGAAATCCTGCAGTCCCGGCCATTGCGGATGCGCATGGTTGGCCACCGCCGCATGTTCCACGCGCGCATCGGTCGCGCCGGTGAAAAACAGGAACTGTTCGAACTGATGGGAGCCGATGTCGGTGATGATCCCGCCGTAGGCGTCGCGCTCGAAAAACCACGGCGGGCGAAGATGCGCGTTCAACCGGTGGGGGCCAAGCCCGACGGTCTGGATCACGCGGCCGATCGCCCCTTCGGCCACAAGCTCCGCCGCGCGGGTGGCTGCGGGCACCTCCAGCCGTTCGGAATAGTCCACGGCCCAGATCCGGCCGGTCCGCGCCTGAACCGCGCCGAGTGCCGCCAGATCCGCAAGCGTGGTGCAGCCGGGCTTGTCGACAAGCACGTCCTTGCCCGCCTCCATCGCCGCGATCGCAAGCGCCGCGCGGTCTCGCGGCACCGCAGCTATCAGGATGAGGTCGAGCGTATCGTCTTCCAGGATCGCGCTGCGGTCGATGATGCGGGGCACATCGGGAAAACGTTCGGTGAAACCGCGGAGCGGCTCGGGCTCACCTTCGGTCCACCAGCCGGCGAATTCGGCTCCGGCCGCGCACATGTTCTGCGCCATGCCGAAGATGTGGCGGTGATCGATACCAAGCGCGGCGAAACGGATCGGGCGGTTCATGCGGCCTCCACTGTGACAATGCGACCTTCGTCCGACGAACGGATCAGCGCTTCGATCAGGCGGTGCACGGCCAGCGCGTCGCGCCCGCTGACCGTCGGTTTCCGACCTGCCGCCAGGGCATCGGCAAAATCCTCGAGGATCGCCTGATGCCATTCATGGGTGAAGGCCATCGGATCGGCACCGCCACCGGTCCCGCCCGCAGCACCGAAGGTCTCGGTCGTGCCATCCTCATGGTGCAGATCCAGCCGTCCGCCGGTCAATATCGCGCTGGCCCTGGTGCCATGCAATGTGATCGTCTCCGCCGCGCCGGGGCGGCTGGCCGTGGTGGCACGGAGCGACCCCACCGCACCCGAGGCGAATTCCAGCCCGGCCGTGACGATGTCCTCGGCCTCCATCCGGTGCAGCCTGGTCCGCCGCGCCATCGCCTGAACCCGCGTCACCGGACCACCCAGTGAAAGCGCCAGATCGATCGTGTGTATCGCCTGCGAAATCAGCACGCCGCCCCCGTCGCGCGCATAGCTGCCGCGCCCGGGCTCGTCATAATAGGCCTGGCCGCGCCACCAGGGCACGACGATCTCGATCAACCCGATCTCGCCAAGCACGCCCTCCGACAGAAGCGTCGAGAGCCGCCGGGCCGAACCCCGCATCCGGTGCTGGAGCACGATACCCAGTGCCACACCCGCACGCTCGCATGTCCTCACCATGGTCTCGGCCGCGGCGAGCGAGCGCTCGACCGGCTTTTCCATCAGCATGGGCTTGCCTGCAGCGGCGAGGGTCTCGACCGCCTCCATACGCGCGTTCGGCGGTGTCGCAATGATGACGAAATCAACCGCCGGATCCTCGGCGATCTCGGCCAGCGTACCATAAACCCGGGGCCTCATCCCCAGCCGATCGGCAAGAGCCGAGGCGAAGGTCGCAGCCTGCTGCGGGCGTCGCGCGAGAACGCCGGCAAGACCGATCCGGCCGCCGGTGCCAAGGATCGCGTCGACATGCGTCGTCGCAACCATTCCCACGCCGATCAACGCCGCCTTCATGCGTCCCCCCTGCGCAACCCGACTCTCCCCAGACCCTTGGTTAGCAGACCGGTATACCGGTTGCAAACCTTCTGAATACCGGTATACCGGATTACAAGGAGTTCTTCATGCCCGCACCGACGAAAGCAGCCCGGCCTGCCCCCACCGATGCACCGGACATGGCGCGCCTGGGCCTGCCGCGGCTGGACATGGCGCGCCCGGCAGGGGGCCAGATCTTCGCCGCGCTGAAGGCCGCGATCCTGCGGATGGAGCTGCCGCCGGGCTGCGCATTGTCCGAGGCCGAGCTTGGCCAGTGCTTCGGCGCGAGCAGAACGCCGGTGCGCGAGGCACTTGCCCAGTTGCGTGACGCGGGGCTGGTCACCACGCTTCCGAGCCGGGGCAATTTCGTCACCCGCCTGAATGCGCAGAAGATTCGCGAAGCCCGCTTTCTGCGGGAGGCGTTGGAGGTGGCGAACGTGACCCGGATCGCCGAGATCGGCCTGAACCCGGCGGTGGAGGCCGAACTCCGCGAGGGTCTGTCGGCCCAGCGAAAGGCGATCGAGGATGCTGACGACATGACCTTTCAGCAGCTCGACGACAGCTTTCATCTCGATATCGCGCGGGCCACGGGCTATCCGCGTTCGGCCCATGTGCTGGAGCACGAGAAAATGCAGCTCGACCGGCTACGCGTGCTCAGCCTGCGCGAGCGCGACCATCTGGAGACGCTGCACACCCAGCATTGCGCAATCTTCGAGGCCCTTCGCGCGGGCGATCCGGACCGGGCCGCCGCGGCGACGCGGGACCACCTGCGATCGGTGCTGTATCTTCTCGACGCGCTGACCGCGTTGCACGCGGAATATTTCGACTGACCGGACCGAACCGCGCCGGGGCGTGCCCGGAGGCTCGGTAATCCTCCCATGATGAGCGACAACCATGTTGACCGGCACCGTCAACATGGTTGTCGCTCATCAGCCGTCCGAAGATCATCCAAGCCGGCTTCGCGGGCAGTGACGTTGCCCCCAACTTTTATCCAGCGTGAGCGAGACTCCGAGGTTGAGTTATGCCCATTTGGGCGGGTTGGGCAAAGGGGGCTGGCGCGGAGCTTTGCGGACTGCGCAGCGGCAGACCCCGTTGCGGGGCGAACGCCTGGACGATAGCGGGGATACGGTGGGCCCTGCTGATGGCACCGCTCCAAGCTGCCGTTCATTCATCGCGAGGAAATGGTCAAGGAGAGGCGGGTTCCGGACATGCGGTGCTTGCGCACGATCTCGGGCCGCTTCCATCGGATCGGTCATTCGCGCGCTATCCGCTCATTGCCGTCCGGGGGGGTTGCAGTGAACCGGGCTTCCAGTGATGATGTCGTTAATAATTTGATGCGTCATTGCTGCTTGCGCGAACCCGCTAGTTCGTCGACCCGCCCAATTGGCGGGCGGGCTTCAACTATCGCGTTCCGGGTGCTGCCTCGGGCCTCAATTGCTGTACGAGGCGGCTGGCTTTCCCCTTCTGCGCACCAGTAAACGGCGGCGCAAATTCTGCGGGAGATATTGCATATGCTGCTTGCTCCACTTCTGCGTCGGTTGGTTCACAGCGGCTCTCTGGAACTCATCGACAAGACCGGCCGACGCCAGCGCTTCGGTGATGGAAACGGACCGCATGTGGCCATACGCGTGGCATCTCTGCGGAGCGAGGTCGCGCTGACCCTGCGACCGGCGCTCGCGGTCGGCGAAGCCTATATGGACGGGAAACTCACGATCGAGGAAGGGTCGCTGTACGACTTCCTCGATCTGATGGCGCGCAATCTCGTATCTGCCCCGGATAGCCCCAGGCATCGCCTGTTAGAACAGATCGGGCGGATACACAAACAGGCGAACCGGCTCGGAAAAGCGCAGCGCAATGTTGCGCATCACTATGACCTGTCACCGGAATTGTATGATCTCTTCCTCGACCGGGACCGACAGTATTCCTGCGCCTACTTCCGGCATCCCGATGATACGCTCGAGCGTGCGCAGGAGCAGAAGAAGCAGCATGTCGCGGCCAAGCTCCTGCTGGACCGACCCGGGCTGAAGGTGCTCGATATCGGCTCAGGATGGGGCGGCATGGCCTGCTACCTGGCTGAAACCTACGGAGCCGACGTAACCGGCGTTACGCTGAGCCAAGAACAGCACGCCTATTCCATCGAACGGGCCGCGCGGTCGTCTGCCCGCGACCGGCTGCATTTCGAGTTGCGCGACTACCGGGAACTTGAGGGTTCCTTCGACCGGGTGGTCTCTGTCGGGATGTTCGAGCATGTCGGCAAGCGCAACTATGCCGAATTCTTCTCTAAACTGGGCACCCTTCTGACTGACGACGGGATCGCGCTGATCCACTCCATCGGCTATTCCGACACGCCCGCTCCGATCAATCCATTCATGCGCAAGTACATCTTTCCAGGCGCCGACCTGCCGTCGCTGTCGGAGGTTTTCACCGCGGTTGAGCCGAAAGGCTTCTTCGTTACCGATCTCGAAATCTTGCGCCTGCACTATGCCGAGACGCTGCGTCACTGGCGCGACAGGTTTCTGGCGCAGGCGGACAAGGTCCGCACCCTCTACGACGATCGCTTCTACCGGATGTGGGAATTCTATCTCGTACTCTGCGAAGTGGGCTTCCGCCGGTGTACGAACATGGTCTTCCAGATGCAGCTGACCCGCCGGATCGATCGCCTTCCCATCACACGGGACTACATGTTCGACGCAGAGCTGGCAGCGCAGGCAAGGACAGACGCAGTAGCAAGCGACGGTTATCGAGCCGCTCCGGTGAGGGCCCTTTGAGGTGGTTCGGGAAATCTGAACGGTTGAGTTAGGTGGATATTCCGCTCCTGATCCGGCAGCGTTGCCGGGACGAAGGAGCGAAGACGAAGAGACACCCGGGACGGAACCACAGCCCTGCCTTCAAGGTATGAGGAGAATCAGAAGGCGATCTGGTGGATCGCTTTCCCGACGATTGGGTCGCGCTGGCCGCGTTGAAGGGCGGCCGAACGATGAGCGAGCTGACCTGAGCGCCGGCTCTCCTCCGGATTTGCGGAGAGTCTGCGGGTTGATTTCTGTGGCTAAGAGGAGCGCATTTCCAGCCTGTTTTTCTCAGCAAATTCGGCCGGCGGGATGTTCCCGAGGCCGGAGTGTGGGCGGTGGTGACCTGCCCCCGATGAACCGGGCCATTCAAAAGGAGAGTTTGTTCTCGTAGCGTTCATAGCAGCGAGGAGAACAGACGATGCGCAAATCACGTTTCACCGAAGAGCAGATTGTGGGGGTTCTGCAGGAATATGCCGCC
>JASBUM010000439.1 GCA_030147905.1 Acidimangrovimonas sp. | reverse complement strand
TCTTCGGCATCGCCATCGCGCCGGTCGCAAGCCGGCTCCTGCGCTTCTTTCCGCCCGTGGTGACCGGCACCATCATCACCGTGATCGGGATCACGCTCATGCAGATCGGCATCTGGTGGATCTTCGGCCAGCCCTTCGGGCCGACCGCGCCGAAACTGGTCGATCCGGCACAGGCGAAATGGCTCGGCGACGTCACCGCCATGGCGGGCGGCGCCGGCTCGGCGGTGCCTGCCCCGCCCCCGGGCCTGCGGCTCGCCGCCTCGATGCCGAACCCGGCCTATGCCTCGGCCGAGCGCATCGCGGTCTCGGCGCTGGTGCTCGGCGTGGTGCTGGTCTTCGCCCGCTACGGCCGCGGCTTCATCGGCAATATCGCGGTGCTGCTGGGGATCGTCGCGGGCGGTGTCATCGCGGCCGCGCTGGGGATGATGAACTTCGCCCCCGTCGCCGGTGCGGCCTGGTTCGCGCCGGTCGAGCCGTTCCACTTCGGGCTGCCGGTCTTTTCGCTGGTGCCGATCCTGACCATGTGCCTCGTGCTGATCGTGACGATGATCGAATCGACCGGCATGTTCCTCGCGCTCAGCGAGATGACCGAAAGCACCATGACCCAGCCGCGGCTGTCGGCGGGGCTGCGCGCGGATGGCCTCGGCACCCTGATCGGCGGGCTGTTCAATACCTTCCCCTATACATCCTTCTCGCAAAACGTAGGGCTGGTCGGGGTGACCGGCATCCGCTCGCGTTTCGTGACGGTGACGGCGGGCGCGATCATGGTGGTTCTGGGCCTCGTGCCGAAGGTCGGCGCCATCGTCGCGGCCCTGCCAACCGCGGTGCTGGGCGGCGCGGGGCTGGTGATGTTCGGCATGGTCGCGGCCACCGGCATACGTATCCTCGGCCGGGTCGATTTCACAGGAAACCGCAGCAATCTCTTCATCGTCGCGGTCTCGATCGGTTTCGGCATGATCCCGATGATCGCACCGCAATTCGATCAGTGGATGCCCGCCGCCATCCACCCGCTGATCGAATCGGGGATCCTGATGGCCAGCGTTGCCGCGGTCGCGCTCAATGCCTTCTTCAACGGCGCCAGCGCCACCGCCCATGACCTGCAGGCGGCGGCCGAAGCGGCCGAGGCCTGAGCGCCGCGCGAAGGGGGGCGCCGCAACAGGCAGCGCCCCCTCCGCGTGCCCGCTTGTGCGCGCCCGTCGGCTCGCGCCCCGCAAGGGGCGCGGCAGCATCACCTCGCGCCCCGGGCCCGTGCATGCCCGCCGGCCGGAGCCGGCCAGGGCTCAGGCCGCGCCCGCGCGAAGCTCCTCGTAGGATACCATGACATGGTCGCGGTAGGCCGGCCGCTCGACAAGCCGGTCGTAATAGCCGCGCAGGGCGGGCAGATCGGCGCGCGCCAGATCCACCGTATCGAAATCGAGATCGTAATAGCGGTAGAGGACATGGCCGAACTGGATGTCGGCAATGCTGAATTCGCCGCCCGCAAGCCATGCGCGCCCGGCCAACACGCCGTCGGCAATCGCAAGCTTCGCCTCAACCGCCTTCAGCGCCCGTGCGATTGCCGCAGGGTCGCGCTGTTTCGCCGGCAGGCGCACCATCGGCCAGAAGACCGGCCCGGTGAAGCCGATGGCCACGTTGATCTTGGCCCATTCCGCCCAGCGGTCGACCTCCGTCAGTCGATCGGGATCGGCCGGCCACAGCGGCCCGCCACCGGCATACCGGCGCCCGAGGTAGCGCAGGATCGCCGCGCTTTCCCACAGCGCCGGACCGTCGCCGTCGCGCAGCACCGGCACCGTGCGGTTGGGGTTCATGGCGATGAATTCGGCTGTGTCGGTGCCGCCGTAGCGGTGCCCCACATCAAGCCGGCGGTGTTCGAGCCCCAGCTCCGCCACGCACCACATCACCGCCTGCACGTTCGACGACGTCCTTCGCCCCCAGATCGTCAGCATCCTGTCGCACTCCATCCATCCGCGGTGCTCCAGCCGCCCCATGCGGCCGGCGCAGGCGCGGCACCTGTCAACGCCCCGCTTCGCCCAGCCGCAGGGCCATGTCCAGCATGCGGTTCGAAAAGCCCCATTCGTTGTCGTACCATCCGAAAACACGGATCAGCCCGCCTGCCGTCACGCGTGTCTCAGGCAGGGCCATCACGATGCTTTCGGGGCGCGCGCGCAGATCGCTCGAGACCAGCGGCCGCTCGGTCCAGCCGACCACGCCGCCGGCACCGCGCAGCGCCATGTTCACCGCTTCGCACCCCGCCGGTCGTTCAGGCATCACCGCGAGATCGACGGCCGAGACGCTGGCCACCGGCACCCGCACCGCCGCCGCCTCCACCCGGCCGGCCAGCGCGGGCAGAACCCGGTCGACCAGACGCGAGGCCGAGGTGGTCGTCGGCACCATCGAAAGTGCCGCGGCCCGGCTGCGCGCCGGGTCGCCCGCGCGCGGCGCGTCGATCGTGGGCTGGCTGCCGGTATAGCAGTGTATGGTCGTCATCCAGCCGGTCTCGACACCCACGGCCGCGTCGAGCAGCCGCAGCAACGGCGCCAGCGCGTTGGTCGTGCATGATGCATTCGAGAAGATCCGTGCCCCTGCCGCCAGCGCCGGGGCGATCCGGTCTTCGTTGGCGCCAAGCACGACCACCTCCTCGGCTGCCGCCGACGGCCCCGAGATCAGCACCAGCCGCGCACCGGCCTCCAGTCCGCGGGCGGCCACCGCGCGGCTGTCGGCGCGGCCGGTGCATTCCAGCACCACATCGACCTGCGTCAGATCCAGCGCGGCGAGCGATTCGGCGCGATGCAGCGGAATCGCCCGACCGTCGACGACCAGCGCGCCGGGAC
>JASBUM010000191.1 GCA_030147905.1 Acidimangrovimonas sp. | reverse complement strand
TCGCTGCATTGTCCGCTGAACGAGGCCACGCGCGGGTTGATCGATGCCGCGGCGCTGGCGCGCCTGCCGGACGGGGCGCTGCTGGTCAATACCGCGCGTGGCGGGCTGGTTGACGAGGCGGCGCTTGGGCATGCGGCGGCGAGCGGACGGCTTGGCGGTTTCGCGCTCGATGTGCTCGAATGCGAGCCGGTGCCGCCGGAGCATCCGCTGCTGCATTCGCCGATCGGGATCGTCACGCCCCATAGCGCGGCGATCAGTGCCGAGGCCTTTCGCCGGATGGGGATGGAGGCGGCGCGCAACGTGATCGACTTCCTTGACGGCCGGCTCGATCCCGCGCGGATCGTCGTCGGGGGCCGGACCGCGGCAGAGGTGTGAGCGGGGTGGGGCGGAGAGCGCGGGGCGCGAGACGCAAGGGATCGGACCGGGAGAGCCGCCGGATCGTGAGGGGGCGCCGACAATGAGAGGCGCCGGACCGTGAGGCACGGCCGGACCGTGAGCCGAGGGCGGGAAGCGGCGCGGCTTCGCGGGTCGGGACGGATCGGGGCGCTGCCCCCGGCGCCCGATGGGCGCCGTCCCCGGGATATTTGTCAACGAAAGATGCGGGGTGTTGCGGCAAGATGCGGAGTGACGCGCCGGCGGACCCTCGCGCGCCGGCGCGCGTCTGCGTCATTATCCGCGTCATGATCCGCGACATGACATGCTTGCGTGAGCGAGCGACGGCCCGCCCGCTGGCGGCGGACCGGGTCCAGGGGTCAGGCGCGGTTTGCGAAGAGCGCGGCGGCGCTGTCGAAGAAGTGCACGCGCGTGGGTGGGCTTTCCATCATGATTTCATGCTCGGCGCGCGGCACGGTCTCGAGGCGACCGCCGGGCCAGTCGGCCATTCGCGCGATGATCGGCGCGGGATCCACGATCCGCTCGTTGCCGCCGAGGAAAGTGATCGCGGGCAGCGACGACGGTGCCGGGAGCCGGGCGAGCGCCCGGCATTCGGCGAGCGCGGCAGCAAGCCAGGTCAGGCTGGGACCGCCGAGCGCCAGTTCGGGGCGTTCGGTGACCTGGCGGCACATGTAGGCATACATGTCGGGATCGGTGGTAAGAAGGTTGTCGGCGAAGGGTGCCTCGGCGGTGTAGGTGACGGGGCCGGAGCCCGGCGCATAGCGATGGCCGAACCCCAGCCGGCGGCCGAGCCGCGCAAGGGTCCAGGCCAGCGGACGCGTGGCGGCAGACAGCCGGATGCCCCACATCGGTGCGGAGAAGGCAGCCGCCTGCACCGACAGCCCGTTGGACAGCGCGCGCAGGCCGATGGCGCCGCCCATCGAATGGGCGATCAGATACCATGGCTGCGGCATCGCGGCTGCGCGCAGCGCGGCGGTCAGGGCCGCGACGTCGTGCTGATACTCGGCGAAATCGTCGACATGGCCGGTATTGGGATCGCGCAGCGGCCGGTCGGACAGACCCTGGCCGCGCCAGTCGATCGTGGCGGTGGCAAAGCCGCGCCGCGCGAGATCGGCGGCGGCACGGCCGTATTTTTCGGCGTATTCGGTGCGTCCCGAGAACAGGAGCACCGTGCCGCGCGCATCCTTCTCCGCCGCTTCAGGCAGCGGCCAAAGCACCAGCCGCAGCCTCGTGCCGTCGCTGGCCGAGGTCCAGAGGCTTCGGGCGCCGGCGGGACCGTCGGCGAGATCGCGGAAGAAGGGGGCCGCTTCCATCTAGCTGAGCGCCGAGCCCAGCTGCATCGCGAGCGCCATGTTGCCGTCGACGCTGAGCTTGCCGCTCATGAAGGCCGAGGTCGGATTGAGATCGCCCTCGAGGATCGCGCGGAAGGTCTCGGCATCGGCGGTGAGGGTGACGTCGGCCTCCTCGTCGCCGGCGCGCACGTCGTCGCCGTCGATCATCAGCGCCCCTTCGCCGGGTACGACGAATTTGGCTACCCCGTCGAAGCCGCCCCCGATTCGGGCCTTCAGCGCGGCCACGGCCGCATCGATCATGTCGCTCATCGCGTTTCCTCCAGAAAAACAACGCCCAGATTTTATCACCGCCCTCTCGCCTTTTCCGGCCGGGCGGTTACATTCGTCCCGTTATGGGAAGTTTCCTCGGATATCTCAATCGTGCCGTCGCGGCACAGATGCGCGCCGCCCTGATGGTGGCAGTGCTGGGATATGCCGGTGCGGGGGTGGCGCTTGCGAAGGGGGCGGCCGTACCGGGTACGGGCCAGCTGCCCCTGCCGGAGCAGGGCGGCGGGCCGGCGGCCGGGCGGACCGGGACGGTGCCGGGCGGCGCCTCGGGCGCGGGCACGCCACCGGACGTGGCACCGGACGCGCGCGGTGCGCAGCCAGGCGGTGCGCAGCCAGGCGGGGCGCAGCAAAAAGGGGCGCAGGTGCGCGACCTGCGCGATCTGCAGTCTTCCGACCCGGCGGTATGGCGGCGCGCGCAGGAGGATCTGCAGCGACGCTGGTCGCAATCGGGCTCGGCTTCGATGGATCTGCTGCTGGCACGCGCGACCGCGGCGATCAAGGCCGGGGACTACGGACAGGCGGTGGGTCATCTGACCGCGCTCCTCGACCAGGCGCCGGATTTTGCCCAGGCCCATTATCTGCGGGCGCAAGCCTATGCGAAGCTTGGGCTTTTCGGCCCGGCGGTGGCCGATCTCGGCCGCACGCTGACGCTCAATCCCGATCAGTACGAGGCGATGGCCGGGATGGGGGCGATTCTGGTTGCGGTGGACCGGCCGCGGCTGGCGCTGGAGGCCTTCCGCCGCTCGGCGGCGATTCATCCGCATCAGCCGTCGGTGCGCCGCGCCATCCGGCGGCTTGAGAAAATGGCAGCGGGACAGGCGCTTTAGGCAAGCAGCGGCGGGACAGCACTCATGCGTGAACAGGCGCGGGTCACGGCGGTGCTGGGACCCACGAACACCGGCAAGACCCATTACGCGATCGAGCGGATGCTGGCCCATCGCAGCGGCGTCATCGGCCTGCCGCTGCGGCTTCTGGCGCGCGAGGTCTACGACCGGATCGTGGCCCGGCGCGGTCCCTCGGTGGTGGCGCTGGTCACCGGCGAGGAGCGCATCGTGCCCGAACGCAGCCAATACTGGGTCTGCACGGTGGAGGCGATGCCGCTCGACATCGGGGCCGACTTCGTCGCGGTGGACGAGATCCAGCTTTGCGCCGATCCCGACCGCGGCCATGTCTTCACCGACCGGCTGCTGCATGCGCGCGGCCGCGTCGAGACGCTGCTTCTGGGTTCGGACACGATGCGCCCGGCGATCGCCGGACTGGTCCCCGGCGTGCAGTTCGTCCCGCGCGAACGGTTCTCGGCGCTGGCCTATGCCGGCGCGAAGAAGCTCAGCCGGATGCCGCCGCGTTCGGCCATGGTCGGCTTCTCGGTGGAGAATGTCTATGCCATCGCCGAACTGATCCGGAGGCAGAAGGGGGGCTGCGCGGTGGTGATGGGGGCGCTCAGCCCCCGCACCCGCAATGCGCAGGTCGCGCTCTATCAAAGCGGTGACGTCGATTACCTCGTGGCGACCGATGCGATCGGCATGGGGCTCAACCTCGACATCAAGCATGTCGCCTTCGCCGGGCTGCGCAAGTTCGACGGCCATCGCATGCGTCCGCTTCTGCCGCAGGAACTGGGCCAGATCGCCGGGCGTGCCGGCCGCCATGTGGAACCGGGCACCTTCGGGGTGACGGCCGAGGCGCCGCCGCTTGACACGGCCACCGTCGAGGCGATCGAGAGCCACCGCTTCGCGCCGGTGCGGAAGTTGCACTGGCGCAACAATGCGCTGGAATTCGGCAGCACGGGGCGGCTGATCGCCTCGCTCGAGACGCATACGTCGGACATGTGGCTCACCCGAATGCGCGAGGCCGAGGACCTGTCCGCGCTCAAGGCGCTGGTGGCGATGCCCGAGATCCGCGACCGGGTGCGGCATCCCAGTGATGTCCGGCGGCTGTGGGATGTGTGCCGAATCCCCGATTTTCGGGCGATTTCGCCCCATGAACACGCGGCTTTGCTGGCCCGGATCTATATGCATCTGCATGACGGCGGGCGCCTTCCCGAGGATTGGCTGGCGGTTGCGGTGGCGCGACTCGACCGTACCGAGGGCGACATCGACGCGCTGTCGCGCCGGCTCGCCTTCATCCGCACCTGGATCTACGTCTCGCAACGCTCGGGCTGGCTCGACGACGAAAGGCATTGGCGCGATGCAACGCGCGCGGTAGAAGACCGTCTGTCGGATGCGCTTCATGCCTGTTTGACGCAACGCTTTGTAGATCGGCGGACATCTGTTCTCATGCGCCGGTTGAAAGAGAAGGAGACCCTCGTGGCCGAGGTGAACGACAAGGGAGAGGTGACGGTCGAGGGCGAATTCGTCGGCCGGTTGGAGGGGTTCCGCTTTCGCCAGGACCCCGGCGCCACGGCGGATCAGGCGCGGATGCTGCGCCAGGCTGCCGCACAGGCGCTGGGACCCGAGCTGCACCTGCGCGCCGACCGGTTCTACAATGCGCCGGATCCGGAATTCGACATCACCGAGCAGGGCGGACTGATGTGGGGTGAGCTGGCGGTGGGCAAGCTGGTGGCCGGCCCCGAGCCGATGCGCCCGCGCGCCCATGCCTTCGTTGATGACGAGGCCGGCCCCGACATCGCCGAGAAGGTGCAGCGCCGGCTTCAGCATTTCGTCGACCGCCGGATCGCCACGCTGTTCGAGCCGCTCCATGCGCTGACCCGCGACGAGACGCTCACCGGCCTCGCGCGTGGCTTCGCGTTCCGCATGATCGAGACGCTGGGCGTGATGTCGCGCGACGCGGTCGCCACCGAGGTGCGCGCGCTCGATCAGGAGGCGCGCGCGGCGCTGCGCCGCCACGGGCTGCGTTTCGGCCAGTTCACCGTTTTCATTCCCGCGCTGCTCAAGCCGGCGCCGACGCGCCTGCGGCTGGTGTTGTGGTCGCTGAACCGGGGCCTCGACGAATTTCCCGAGAGCCCGCCGCCGGGTCTGGTGACGATCCCGGTCCATCCCTCGACCCCGCGCGATCACGTCATCCTTGCCGGCTACCGGCCGGCCGGCGCAAGGGCCATCCGGATCGACATGCTGGAACGGCTGGCCGACATGCTGCGCGCGCAGGACGGGCGGGGCGGGTTCGAGGCGACGCCCGACATGCTGTCGATCACCGGGCTGACGCTCGAGCAGTTCGCCGATCTGATGGGCGGGCTTGGATACCGTGCCGAGCGCGGCGAGCGGGTCAAGAGCCGTCCGGCCGCCCCGGCTGCCGCGACGGCGGCTCCGGATGGAGCTTCCGAGGATGCGGCAAAGGCCGGGGGCGGGCCCGACGCGGCGGAGACGGAGGCGGCTTCGTCCGCAGCGGGCAAAGCCGGTGCCGGTGCCGGTGCCGGGGCCGGGGCGGAGACCGCCGGAACCGACGATGCGCAACAGATCCCGCCGCAGGCCGCGCCGGCTGCGGCCCGTTCCGCCGAAGATGCCTGCCCGGCCGATGATGCCCGTTCCGAAGATATCCGTGCCGAAGATGGCCGTGCCGATGATGCCGGTGCCGATGATGCACAGGCCGGTGAAGGCGGGCGATCCGCCGATGACACGCCGGCGCAGGGCGACGGGATGGCCGAGGATCGGACCGCCGGCGCGGAAGCCGGGGAAGGTGCCTCCGCGGCCCGACCCGAAAGCCCGGACGTTGCGGGCCCGGCATCTGCCACCGAACCGGAGGCGCCCGCTGCGGATGAAGCCGCCGGAGCATCGGAAACCGAGGTCTTCTATACCTTCACGCGCCGGCCGCCGCGCGCTCGTGGTGCCGGGGGCGGAGCGGGCGCGCGCGGGCGGTCCGAGCATGGCGCCGTCGATGGCGGCCAGCAGCGCGGCGCGGGGCGTCCGGGACGGGCGGGCACGCGTGCGGATGTTCCGGCAGGCGAAGCGGGCAAGGAGGGCGGCGGCAGGACCGGCGGCCACGGACGGCGCGATCAGCCACCGCGCAACGGCGGCCCCAACAAGAAGAAGGGCCCGCCCCGTCAACGCGAGCGGAACGAGCGCGCCAAGACCTTCGAGGCCCATCCTCCCCGCAGCGAGAAGATCGACCCCGACAACCCCTTCGCGGTTCTCGCCGCGCTGAAGGAGCGCAAGTAGCCGTGGTGCGGCGCGCCTCCGGCCGCGATGCGGGCGCGGGCGCGGGCGCCGACGCACAGGTGACCGAGCGGTCCCGCGGCGGCAAGGGGCGCGTCGCATTGCCTCTGGCGGGAACCGGGGATGGTGACCGGGATGCGGCGTCGGGCGGGGCGATGCCCGAGCCGCGCCAACGCGTCGATCAATGGCTGTGGCAGGCGCGGTTCTTCAAGACCCGTGCCGCCGCCGGGGCGATGTTCGCGGCCGGACGGCTGCTGCTGAACGCGCGCCGGGTCGAGAAGGCCGCGCAATTGTTGCGCTGTGGCGATGTCCTGACCTTTCCGCAGGCCGGGCGCATCCGCGTGATCGCGGTGCGGGCGATGGCACGGCGTCGCGGACCGGCGTCGGAGGCGCAGGGATTGTATGACGATCTCGAGGCATCCGGGCGCGACGCGGCCGCGGTGCTGCATGACACGGCGCCCGCTGGCGGCGGATCGGGCGACCGCGAGGGGGGCTGAGGCGTCGCCGGAAGCGGGGCCGGTGCAAGGGGGGCGACGCGCGGGGCAGGGCGTGCGGGTGCCACCACCGGGCACGTCCCCCGCCGGTGGCGGCCGGGCAGCGGGGCGCGCGTGCCGCCGGTGCTTGAATGATCCGCCGCGCTGGTCTAGCTAGTCTCCAGCCCAAGCGAGACGAGACCAGCCATGACCTATGTCGTCACCGACAATTGCATCGCCTGCAAATATACCGATTGCGTCGAGGTGTGCCCGGTCG
>JASBUM010000427.1 GCA_030147905.1 Acidimangrovimonas sp. | reverse complement strand
TCGGTGACCGGATCGCACCGTTGTCGGACGAAACCGCCGTATTGATAAACGCCTGGACTCCGCATGCCTATGTCCACCGCCCAGAACTTGACCGCACCGTGATACTTGCGCTCTATATCGAGCCGTCGTGGCTTGCCGAGTTCCGCACCAACTGGATGTCCAGCGGGGACGCAGGCTTCTTCGGCAGATCCTCCGGAGAGGTGACCCCGCGCATCCGCAAACTCTCGCACGAGCTTGCGAGCAGCATGGTCTACGAACCCGGCGCCATCGCCGAGCACGAGGCGCTTCTCGGCAAACTGATGATCGCAGTGATCGAACGGTTTTCGGACTGGCGCGGCGTCGGCGATCGGCTGCGGCACGCGGCACGGCAGCAATCGGTGGACTGGCGTGTGCGCAAGGCCATGTCGCTTATCCAGACGGCGCCGGCGGAAGTCGATGGTATCGACAGGCTGGCCGCATCGGCCGGGATGAGCCGGGCCAATTTCTTTCGTGTTTTCGAGCGATCAACCGGTGTCACTCCGCGGGTCTTTCTGAACGTCGTCCGCCTTGAGCGGGCCGTACGCGCAACGGTGGATACGGACATCAGCTTCACCGACCTGTCCGAGCGGCTCGGTTTCGCGACGCCCGGAAACTTTTCGCGCTTCTTCCGCGATCATTCAGGCGTCATGCCTTCGCATTTCCGCGCCATTTCCAGGCTGGCACCACTCTGATCGGGACCGCCAACGAGGCGGAGCGATCAGGCTCATTTCAGCCAGCGGATGCCTGTGGCGCTTCTTTTGAGACTCCTGGATAAGTTCTGCGACGCCTGCGCATGGGGCCGCTGGGCACGGTTGCCTAGCGTCACCGGTCACGACAGTGCCGTGACCGCCTGGGAGGAACCCCGTGCACATCGACGAGATCAGTGACGCCCCTTCGGGGACGGAACGCTTCGAGGACGCCGCGCTGTTGACCGGGGCGGGACGGTTCTGCGACGATCTGACCTCCGGACCCCGTGTGCTGACCGCCGCAATCCTCCGGAGCCCCCACGGCCATGCCCTTCTCGGCGCGGTCGATGCAAGCGCGGCAAGGCGGCTTCCCGGCATTCATGCCGTGATCACGGGGGCCGATTATGCCGAGGTCGCCGATCCGCTGATGGTCGGGGTAAAGCTGCCGATCCGATGCTGGCCGATCGCGCTTGACCGGGTGCGATATGTCGGAGAGCCCGTCGCGGTTGTACTGGCGGAGGACCGGTACCTCGCAGAAGACGCGCTCGAACTGATCGAGGTCGATTACCAACCGCTGGACGCCGTGGTGGATGCCCGTGCCGCGCTCGATCCCGAGGCGCCGGTGCTTCACCCCGAGCTTGGCCACAACCTCGGGTCGGACCGCCGCTTCAGCTACGGCGATGCCGAGGCGGCCTTCGCCGCCGCCGCCCACGTGGTCGACATCGCCATCCGCTATCCGCGCAATTCCTGCACCCCGATCGAGACCTATGGCGTGATCGCCACCTGGGATGCAAGCGCCGGCGGCTACGAGATCACCGCGAATTTCCAGGGCCCGTTCTCGATTCATCCGGTGATCGCGCGCGCGCTCCGGGTGCCGGGGAACAGGTTGCGGCTTGCCACCCCGCCCGATTCCGGCGGCAGCTTCGGGGTCAAGCAGGGGGTGTTTCCCTATATCGTTCTTCTCGCAGCCGCCGCTCGCATCGCCGGGCGTCCGGTGCGCTGGATGGAGGACCGGCTAGAGCATCTGACCGCCTCTGTCTCGGCAACCAACCGGATCACGCGGCTGCGCGCGGCGGTGGCCGACGATGGACGGATAAGCGCGCTCGACTGGGACCAGATCGAGGATGTCGGCGCCTATCTGCGCGCGCCCGAGCCTGCCACGCTCTACCGGATGCATGGCAACATGTGCGGCGCCTATGACATCCCCAACCTCGCTGTTCGCAACCGTGTGGTGATGACCAACAAGACACCGACCGGGCTGAACCGCGGCTTTGGCGGTCCGCAGGTCTATTTCGCGCTGGAACGCCTGATGCAAAAGATCGCCCACCAGCTCGGTCTCGACCCGATCGAGGTGATCCGCCGCAATCTCGTTCCCGCTTCCGCGATGCCCTACCGCACGGCCAGCGGCTCGACCTACGATTCCGGAGATTATCCCGGAACTCTCGAGATGGCACTGGACCGGGGCGGCTATGCCGAGCTGCGGGCCCGACGTGAGGCCGCGCGGGCCGACGGGCGGCTTTATGGCATCGGTCTCGCCGCGGTGGTCGAGCCTTCGGTGTCGAACATGGGCTATCTGTCGACGGTGCTGACCCCGCAAGAGCGCGCCAAGGCCGGGCCGAAGAACGGCGCGCTGTCGTCTGCGACCATCGCGATCGATCCGGTCGGCGGCGTCACGGTGCACATCGACAGTGTGCCGCAGGGGCAAGGCCACCGCACTGTCGCCGCCCATCTGGTGGCCCGGGTGCTTGGCCTGGAACCCGCCGCGATCCGGGTCGAGGCGACGCTCGATACTGCCCGCGACGCCTGGTCGATCGCGGCGGGAAACTACTCCAGCCGTTTCGCCGCGGCCTCGGCCGGGGCGGTGCAACTGGCCGCCACGCGCCTGCGCGACCGACTTGCCCGGATCGCTGCGGCCCAGTTGAACGCCCGCCCCGAGGATCTGGTCTTCGAAGCCGGACAGATCCGGCTGCGCGGCAACCCCGCGGCGCGGCTTTCCTTCAGCCGGGTCGCGGGCACGGCACACTGGTCCCCGGCGATGCTGCCCGGCGTGGATCCCGGGGTTGCAATCCGCGAAACCGCCGTCTGGACGCCACCCGACCTCGCCGCCCCGGATGCGGATGATGCGATCAACTCGTCCCTCTGCCACGGGTTCATCTTCGATTTCTGCGGTATCGAGATCGACCCGCTCACCGCCGCCGTGCGGATCGACCGCTACGTGACCATGCACGATTGCGGCACGATCCTGCATCCCGGCATGGTCCAGGGCCAGATCCGCGGTGGTTTCGCCCATGCCGTGGGTGCCGCGCTCTATGAGGAATTCCGCTACGACGAAGACGGCAACTTCCTTGCCGGAACCTTCGCCGATTACCCCGTACCGACGGCCCAGGAGATCCCCGATCTGACCATCCTGCATGTCGAGACGCCTTCGCCTGTGACCCCGACCGGCGCCAAGGGCGTGGGCGAGGGCAATTGCATGTCGACACCGGTCTGTCTCGCAAATGCGGTGGCCGATGCGCTTGCTGCGTTGCATGGAACGGTGAATCTGGAACTTCCGATCACGCCCTCGCGGCTAGTGCCATTTCTGGGCGAGGAGCCGGACGCGCCCACGGGCACCACAGACACGGCACCGGCCTCCGGCGGGCGCGGGCTGACCGGGCGCGGCGAGGCGCGCGTCGCCGCACCGCCGCAGGCAGTATGGGACCTCCTGCTGGATCCCGACCAGCTCGCCGCCATCGTTCCGGGCGCCCATGGCGTGCGCCGCCTTACACCCACGCGGTTCAGCGCCGACGTGACCTTGGGTGTCGGACCGGTGCGCGGCCGCTACCGGGTGGAGCTGGAGCTTTCCGATCTGGACCCGCCGAACGGCGCGCGTCTGTCCGGGAAGGCCAGCGGTGCCCTCGGGGCGGGTTCGGGCAGCGGCCGGGTGACGTTGCGCGGCGACGGCGACGGCACCCTGATCGGCTACGAGTATGAGGCCCGTCTGGGCGGCAAGGTCGCCGCGGTGGGCGGGCGTCTTCTTGACGGCGCTGCACGGATCGTGATCGGGCAGTTCTTCGCCGCGCTCGGCCGCCGCGCCGCCGGCGGTGACGGCAACGCCGGCAGGGGTATGTTCGTCCGCCTTCTTGCCCGTCTACGCGGCGGTGCCTCATGAAACCCGCTCCGTTCGACTATGTCCGCGCCGAAAGCGTGGACGAGGTGCTCTCGCTGCTGGATGCGCATGGCGGTGACGCGCGGATCCTCGCGGGGGGGCAGTCCTTGATCGCAATGCTCAACATGCGACTGGCCCAGCCGGCTGTCCTGATCGACGTGATGCAGATCCCCGGCGGCGACGCCCTGGGCCACGACCGAGATGCGCTCAGGATCTCCTTCGGCCTGCGCCAGGCCACGCTGCTGGCGCATCCCGGACTTCGCTCGAGCCATCCGCTGGTGGCCCGCACCCTGCCGTGGATAGGCCACCCACAGACACGGGCGCGCGGCACGCTCTGCGGCTCGGCCGCTCATGCGGATCCATCGGCAGAGCTGCCGCTTCTGTTGGCTGCGCTCGACGCCGAGGTCGAACTGCGTTCTGCACGCCGCGGGCGGCGTCGGGTGAGGGCGGGCGACTTCTTCATCGGCACCATGCTGACAGACCGCACCGAGACCGAGATGATCACCGCCCTTCATCTGCCGGCGACGGCCCCAGGCACCGGCACCGCCTTTGCCGAGGTCGGTCGCCGCAAGGGCGATTTCGCGATCGTGGCCGTCTCCGCGATCGCCCACGGACCGCGCCTGCGGCTGGTGGTGGGCGGCGTCGACGACCGCCCTGTGGTGCGCGATTGGGACAGGATGGAAGAGGCCGACCTGCCCGACGCGCTCAACGAGCTTGCGTGGTCTCTCGACGCCCGCGACGACCTTCACGCGACCGCGCGGTACCGCCGCGAGCTTGTCCGCCGGCTTGGCCGGCATGTCACAACGGAGGCCCGCGCATGCGCCGCCTGAACGCCGCCGAGGAACATCTGGTTACCTTCACCCTGAACGGCAGCCGCGTCAGCGCCCGCGCCGCGCCCCGGATGCTCCTGTCGGACTTCCTGCGCCACCGGATCGGCGCGACCGGCACCCATGTCGGCTGCGAGCACGGAATCTGCGGCGCCTGCACGGTGCGGATCGACGGCGCGATGGCCCGCGCCTGTCTGACGCTCGCCGTTCAGGCCGAGGGCACGCACATCGATACGGTCGAGGGCCTCGCCCCCGCGCCAGGCCGGCTGTCGCGGCTGCAGGCCGCCTTCCGGCGCCATCACGCATTGCAATGCGGGTTCTGCACAGCCGGAATCCTGATGTCTCTAGACACACTCTTGCGCGACGAGCCGGGCGCGTCCGAGGAGCGCATCCGCGACGTGCTCGCCGGTCATCTGTGCCGTTGCACCGGTTACGCCCCCATCCTCGCTGCAGCCCGCGAGGTGTTCCAGCCCCAGAAGTGCGAGGCGCATGATGCTTGATCTCGGCCGCTCCTTTCTTGCCAGCACCGCGCGCGACCCGAATGCGACCGCCGTGGTCGAAGGCGAGACGCGCCTGAGCTATGCCGAATGGCTGCCGCGAATCTCGGCACTGGCCGCCGCGCTTTCCCGGCTGGGCGTCGGGCGGGGCGAACGGGTGCTGTCGGTGCAGCAGAACACCCTCGCGGCGGCCACGCTGCACTGGGCCTGCCAGCTGGGCGGAATCGCGATCGTGCCGGTCAACTGGCGTGCCACGGTCGAGGAGCTGGGCTTCTTCCTGGAGGACAGCGGCGCGAAGGCGGTGGTATTCGACGCAGCCGCGCGCGCAGCGGTCGAAGGCTGCACCATGTCACGGGCGCTGCCCCGTATCACCTGCGACGGCGCAGCACGTCCCGGAGAGGAGGATTTGGCCATCCTCACGGGCGCGGCCCGGGCCGGCGATGGCCCGGTGGTGCATCCTCAGGCAGGACCCGACGACATATCGGTCATTCTCTATACCTCCGGCACCACGGCGCGGCCCAAGGGCGTTCCGCGCAGCCATCGGGCCGAGCGCGCCGCGGAGATCGCGCATGTCGCTCAGAACCTGATGCCCCGCCTCGACACCACTCTCGGGGTGATGCCGCTCTATCATACGATGGGGGTGCGTTCGCTGCTGGCAATGTCGCTACTGGGGGGCACGTTCGTATGCCTGCCCAAGTTCGACGCAAGCGCCGCGCTGCGCCTTATCGAGACGGAGCGCGTCGGCAGTCTCTACCTTGTGCCCACGCTCTATCACGACCTGCTCAACCACCCAGATTTCGACGCCACCAACATATCGGCCTGCCGCAGGCTGGGCTATGCGGGCGCGGCAATGACAGACGGGCTGCTCGACCGCGTCAACCGGGCGTTCGGACCCGACCTTTTCGTCAACCACTACGGTTCCTCCGAAATCTACACCTTCTCGATCGAACAAGAGGCCGCGGCCCGACCGGGATCGGCCGGGCGCGCCGCGATGAACCAGATCCTGCGGGTGGTCGAGATGGGCAAGGGCGACCCCGAGGCGGTGGTTCCGTCGGGCACCGAGGGCGAGATCATCGCGCTTCTGGCAGGCGACGAGGCCTTCGCCGGCTACTGGGAACGCCCCGACGCCGACGAGAAATCGTTACGCCATGGTTGGTATTTCACCGGTGACAGCGGCCGCTTCGACGCGCGCGGCGACCTTTACGTCACCGGCCGGGTCGACGACATGATCATTACCGGAGGTGAGAATGTCTCTCCGGTCGAAGTCGAAAGCACCCTGTCCACCCATCCGGCCGTCGAGGAGGCTGCCGTCGTCGGACTGCCCGACGAACGCTGGGGCAAGATCGTCGTGGCCTACGTAAGGTGCCGCGAAGAGGTGA
>JASBUM010000421.1 GCA_030147905.1 Acidimangrovimonas sp. | reverse complement strand
GCTTCGGCGGCGACGATTTCACCGAGTTTCTCCATTCGCTTGAGGAACTGCCGCCGCGCGCCCGGCTCGCGGTGCCCGACCTCGAATTGCCCCGGCTGGAGCTTGTAGTGGCCAACGACCAGCATTTCGACCTATCATGTCAGGATGGCCTGCCCGGCTTCGGGCATGTGATGGTCGGTGTATTGCGGGCGATGGCGGATGATTACGGCTGTCTTGCGCTGCTCGAACATGCGGGGGGCGATGATGCGGGCGAACGGATCTCGATCGACGTGCTGGACAGCGGCTTCGCGCGGGGGCGCAGCTTCGAGCTGGCGTCGCAGACCGGCTGAACGGGTCGGGGGGTAGGATGCAGGGCGCCAGGCAGGGCGGGGCGGGGCCGCTGTTCATTTCCGGCGCGGCGCTTGACCAGCTCATGCCGATGTATCTGTGGCTCGATCCCGGCGGGCATATCAAGGCGATGGGCAGCACGCTGGGCAAGCTGCTGGGGGACGCGGTGCCGCTCGGCGGCGGCTTTCTCGATCATTTCGTCATCCGCCGTCCGCGTAATGTCGAGACCATGGCGGATCTGTCGCGGCTATGCGGCGTGCGCCTTCACCTTCACACCTGCGACCGGCCCGAGACTGCCTTTCGCGGCATCGCGGTGCCGCTGGGCGATGCGCAGGGGATCCTCGTCAACCTCTCCTTCGGGATCGAGGCTGCGGCTGCCGTGCGGCGGCACGCGCTGACCAGCGCGGATTTCGCCCCCACCGACCTGACCGTCGAGATGCTCTATCTCTCCGAGGCGAAGTCGGCGGTGATGGATGAATTGCACGATCTCAACCGCAGGCTCCAGCAGGCCAAGACCGAGGCCGAGGAGCAGGCGCTGACCGATACGCTGACGGGCGTCGGCAACCGCCGCGCGATGGATGCGACGATGGAACGGCTGATCCAGTCGCGGTTGCCCTTCGGGCTGATGCATCTTGATCTGGACTATTTCAAGCAGGTCAACGACACGATGGGGCATGCGGCGGGCGATTACGTGCTTCAGCGCGTGGCGCTGGTCCTGCGCGACGAGATCCGTGTGGGCGATGCGGTGGCGCGGGTGGGAGGCGACGAATTCGTCCTGCTCTTTCCCGGCATAACTCAGGTCGAGCGTCTCGCGCTGATCGCCGGGCGCATCATCGAGCGGCTTTCCCACCCGATCGAATATTACGGTCAGCCATGCCGCATCGCGGCCAGCGTGGGCATGACGCTCTCGGTCGGCTACGACAGGCCGGAGGCGGAGCGGATGCTTGCCGACGCCGATCGCGCGCTCTACGCCTCCAAGTCCGGGGGACGGGCGCGCGCCACCGCCTATGACGCGACGCTCGACGATACGGCGCTGACCGGGGGCGCACAGAACGCGCCCGGCCAGGCGCTGGCGACAACGCGGGGCAAGTGAGGGCGCGGGAAGGCGCGCGCCGCACCCACGCCGGCGGGGTGAGGGCGGGCGCGACCTCGACGCGTGACCGGGATGCGACGCGTGACCCGATGCGGCCGGGGGCATGCGATGGTCACGGCGCGCGGGGGGCGCCCTGTCGATCGCGCCGAGGCGCCATCGGTGGCAGCGCCGTCCGGGGTGCGGGCGGAGGTGCGGGGCCGGTATGCTCAGCCCGTGCCGCCGATGGATAAAGGCCGCGGGCGTCTGAAGACGCCACGCGGCCAATGGTGCGGTAGCTGTGGTGCGAGAGTGGTGGTTTCGCGCTCCGCACCTATTGGAGGATGCTCGAGAACACCTGATTGGAGCCGTTCACCGTGGTCAGCATCGCCACCTGGTTGTGGGTGCGGGCATATTCGAAGACCGCCTGGCGGGTGCTCGGGCCCCACAGCCCGTCGATGGCGCCATTGTAGAAGCCTTCCTGCATCAGCTTGTACTGGATCGAGATCCGCAATTGCCGGTCCTGGCTGACGAAGGCGCGGCTGACGGGCGAGGTCGTGGCCGGGATCACCGGCACGGTCTCGACGGGGCGGTAGTAGACGCGCCGTTCACGCCAGTCGCGATGGGCGAGACGCTGTTCACGCCCGCTCCAGGCCTGGTCCTGAAGCTGCCATTGCTGAAGCTGGGCGGCCTCGGCGCGCTTCTGGGCGGCGTTCTTGTCGATCTGGTGGATGACGAACCCGGTCGCCAGGCCAAGCAGCAGGCCCTTGCTGATATCGCCATTGGCCGCCTGCGCCGGGCGGGCCGCCACCAGCCCCGCGACAAGGGAAAGGGCGGCAGCCGTGCCGATCAAAGAGCGGGTCGCATATGCGGTGATGCCGGTCATTGTCGATCTCCTTCAACAATCATGTTCTGGGCGCCGCGTCGGATTCGCCGCGCTGTCGTGATGAGGATCATCTGGGGGTGAACCGCGCTGAAAACCAATATCGGGGGGGTGTTATCCGATAACACCCTGCATATTGGCAGATATTGGCGCGCCCGAAGCCTCCGGTACCGCCGGGGTTGGCGGATCCTTGCCGGTTTGCGGCCGGCCGCGCGTCACGCTTTGACAGACGTGCATAGGCGCGCCGCGCGTGGCGCGGTCGCGGGAATCACCCAGGCAGATCCGACCACCGGTCGCCGGGCCGCGATTCGCCCGCGCCGGGGCCGCCGAGACCCCACGCGAGGCGCGGCGGGACAGGAGCGGGTACCGGCGATCGGCCCGTCCTTTCGCGTTGCCGCTTCGTCAGGCGGCGGTATCAGCGCCCGATCGCATAGGCCTGCATCAGCCGCGGCGTGGCGGCAGCGCGCAACAGCCCGTCGGCATCGTTCTGGGCCGCGGTCAGCCGGCCGACGCTCCACGGTTCGGCCACCTCCACTTCGTGGCCGCGGGCGCGCAATTCAGCAATCACACCCTCGCCGACCGCGGGTTCGATCATCAGATGCGCGGGCCGCGTGGCGCGCGGGTAGAACGATGCCTGGAAATGCGCGGTATGGAACAGCGGCGCGTCGATCGCCTCTTGCAGGTTGCTGCCGTGGTGGATCAGCCGCAGCAGGAAGATGAGCTGCCATTGATCCTGCTGATCGCCCCCCGGCGTGCCGAAGGCCAGCATCGCCCCGTCCGCGCGGCGCGCCATCGACGGCGAAAGTGTGGTGCGCGGCCGCGCGCCGGGGCGCAACGAGGTCGCCAGCCCCTCGTCGAGCCAGAACATCTGCGCACGGCTGTTGAGCGGCATGCCCAGCCCCGGCACGACGGGCGAACTTTGCAGCCAGCCGCCCGAGGGCGTCGCCGAAACCATGTTGCCCCAGCGGTCGATCACGTCGATATGGACCGTGTCGCCGCGCTTCTCGCTCGGATGTTTCTCGGTCAGATGGGCCATCGTGGGCTCGCCCGCGCCGGCGCCGGCCGGGGTCTCGGCGCGCTGGCCGGCGCGTTCGACGGCCGCTTGCGCCCATGTCTCGAGCCCTTCGATAGCACCCGGGCGCTGTTCGCGCGAGGCGCGGGGACCGATCAGCGCCCGGCGCGCGGCGGCGTAATCGCGCGACAGCAGCGTCTCGATCGGGATCGGGGCGAAAGCGGGATCGCCGTAATAGGCCTCGCGGTCGGCGAAGGACAGCTTCATCGCCTCGGCGATCAGATGGACGAAATCGGCGCTGCCCGGATCGGCCTCGGCTATGCCCGACCCGTCGAGCGTGCGCAGCGATTGCAGAAGGCTCGGCCCCTGGCTCCAGGCGCCCGGTTTCCACACCTGCCAGCCGTGGTAATCGACCGAAAGGGCGGGCTCGTAGCTTGCCTGCCATTGGGCCATGTCCTGACCGGTCAGCACGCCCTTGCGGCGCCCGCCGGCGGCATCCATGACGCAGGCCTCGCGCATCCATGCGTCGATCGCCTCGGCGACGAAACCCTGGTAGAAGGTGCGGCGCGCGGCGTCGATCCGGGCCTCGCGGCCGCCCTTGGCGGCTTCGGCCTCGGCCAGAAGCCGCTCCCATGTTGCGGCCAGATCGGGATTGGTGAACAGCGCATGGGGTTTCGGTACCTGCCCGCCGGGCAGCCATGTGGCGGCCGAGGTCGGCCATTCGTCGCGGAAGAATTCGGCCAGGCCTTCGATGGTGGCGGCGACGCGCGGCAACAGCGGATGGCCCGCGCTTGCGTAGTGGACCGCCGGCTCCAGCACTTCGCGCAGCTCCATCGTGCCATGGTCGCGCAGCATCAGCATCCAGCCGTCGAAGGCGCCGGGCACGACCGTGGCCAGAAGCCCCGAGCCGGGGATCAGCGACAGGCCTTCGGCGCGGTAATGGGCGATGGTCGCGGCCGCGGGCGCGACGCCCTGCGCACAGATCACGGTGGGCGCCTCGGCCCCGGCGGGGCGGATCAGCGCAGGCAGATCGCCCAGGGGGCCATTCAGATGGGGTTCCACCACATGCAGGGTGAAGGCCATGGCGACGGCGGCGTCGAAAGCGTTTCCGCCCTTTTCCAGCACGCCCATGCCGACGGCCGAGGCGATCCAGTGGGTCGAGGTCGCGACACCGAAGGTGCCTAGGATCTCGGGGCGGGTGGTGAATGTCATCGTCGGGTTCCTTGCGGCATGACTTGGTGAGGCGGCCGGGTTCAGCCTTCGCGCGGGTCTAGCGCATCGCGCAGCCCGTCGCCCAGCAGATTGAAGCCCAGAACCACCAGAAAGATCGCGATTCCGGGCCAGAGCGCCATCCACGGCGCCTGGTCGAGGAAATTCTTGGCCACGTTCAGCATCGAACCCCAGGAGGGTGCCGGCGGCTGCTGGCCGAGGCCGAGGAACGACAGCGAGGCCTCGGCGATAATCGCGGTCGCGACATTGAGCGTGGCCTGCACCAGGATCGGCGGGAAGATGTTGGGCAGGATATAGCGCCAGATCATCGCGGGTGCGCCGACGCCCACCGCGCGGGCGCTTTCGACGTAATCCTCGGTCATCACCGCCATGGTCTGGGCGCGTGCGAGGCGGATGAAGATCGGCATCGCCGACAGGCCGATGGCGATCATCGCGTTGGACAGCGACGGGCCGAGGAAGGCGGCAAGCGCGATCGCCAGGATCAGGAAGGGCGAGGCCAGAAGCGCCTCGGTCACCCGGCTGATGGCGGCATCGGTCCAGCCGCGCAGATAGCCCGAGATGACGCCCAGCGGCACGCCCAGCAGCACCGCGATGGCGACCGAGACCACCCCCGCCAGAAGCGAGGCCTGCGCGCCCCAGATCATCCGGCTGAGCAGATCGCGGCCCAGCTCGTCGGTGCCCAGCCAATGGGCCGCCGAGGGCGCCTTGCGCACCGCGCTCCAGCTGGTCTGGAGCGGGTTGTCGATCGGCAGGATCGGCGCGGCGATGGCGATCAGCAGGAAGAACAGCACCATCGCGGCCCCGACGAGCGCGGCGGGATTGGAGCGGAACTTGCGCCAGAAGGGGCTGGGCGCACGACGCGCGGCCGCCTCGGTCGGCGGCGCGAGCGGGCCGCGCGCCTGGGATTCGGGGGCAAGCGTCATTGCGGGCGCATCCGCGGATTGAGAATGCGATAGGCGACATCGGCGAGGATGTTCATCGCGATGAAGGCGATGCCGGTGCACAGGACGATGCCCTGCACCACCGAGTAATCGCGGCTGAAGACGGCATCGACCACCAGCTTGCCGAAACCGGGAATGGTGAAGATCTGCTCGGTCAGGACCGCGCCGCCCAGCAATTCGCCGAAAATCAGCGTGGTGATGGTGACGATCGGCACCAGGGCGTTGCGCAAGGCGTGTTTGATCAGCACCGTATGTTCGCGCAGCCCCTTGGCGCGGGCGGTGCGCACGTAATCGGATTTCAGCACCCCGAGCATCGCCGAACGGGTATGGCGCATCAGCGAGGCCGCGAGCCCCGAGCCAAGCACGAAGGCCGGCATCAACATGGTCTCGATCGACAGCCAGGGATCGCGCCACAGCGGCACATAGCCCGACGCCGGCAGCCAGCCGAGCCGCACCGAAACCAGCAAGATCAGCATGATCCCAAGCCAGAAATTGGGGATCGACAGACCCGAAAGCGCGACCACATTGGCCCCCCAATCGACCCATGTCCCCTTGCGATAGGCCGACAGGATCCCGGCCGGAATACCGATGAAGAGCGCGAAGAACAGCGCCATCACCGCCAGTTGGATCGTCACCGGCAATTTCTGCCCGATCAGCACCAGGACCGGCTCGCGCGTGCGCAGCGAAATCCCCAGATCGCCGTGCAGCGCGCCTTCGATCCAGTAGAGGTATTGGGTCGGGATCGGATCGTTGAAATGGTATTTCTGGCGCAGCATGGCGATCGTTGCGGGGTCGCGTTCCTCTCCGGCCATGGCCAGAACCGGATCGCCCGGCAGCAATTTCTGCATGCCGAAGACGAACATCGAGATCAGCAGCACGGTCGGGATCGCGATCACGATCCGGCGCAGGATGAAACCGAGCATCGGCGGGCCCTCCGGCAAGGGCCGGCGCGGGGGGACCCACCCCTCGCGCCGGCGGTTGGTCCTATTTCGACAGGCTCACGTTCTGCAGCCGGATCATCCCGTCCGGATAGGGCACGAACCCCTTGAGCTTGTTGGTCATCGCCCACAGCCACACCTGGTGGTAGAGATAGATGATCGGCAGATCCTTGAGCAGGATCGCCTGGGCCTGGTCGTAATATTTCTTGCGCGTGGCCAGATCGGTCGACAGCCGCGCCTCGTTCAGCGCCGTGTCCACCTGCGGGTTGGAATAATGCCCGTCGTTGAGCCCGGCACCGGTGACGACGAAGCTGTAGATATTGCCGTCCGGGTC
>JASBUM010000416.1 GCA_030147905.1 Acidimangrovimonas sp. | reverse complement strand
CTGGTCGAGGAGCTGCTCTCACCGCGGCTGGACGGTCGTTTCCAGGTCATCAAGTCGGTCTTCGCCCCGCATTCGGCCAGCGCGGGAACCCGCGGCGGGGGCGAGCGCGAGGACGGTGGCGTCGTCCTCTCGGGACGGCTGACCCTGACGCTCGGGGGGCGTGACTTCGTTCTCGGACCGGGCGACAGCTTTCAGTTCGACGGGCGCCAATATGCCTGGCGCAACGATGGCGACAACGCGGCGGTCGTGATCTGGGTGATCGCGCCGCCGGTCTACTGACGCGGCCGGCCCGCCGGCGTCCCCGCCCTCGCACCATGGCGCCATGGAATGGATGGCTTCGGCCGCCCGGCCCTTCTCAGCGCGACCGGGGATCGCCGGGCGCCTGTGTCACCCGGTAGGCATAGAAGACCGGCAGGAAGGTCGCGACCAGCACCACCAGCACCACCACATTGACCTCGGGCAGTTTCTGGCCCAGCCGGATCGCGCCGAAGATCCACAGCGGCAGGGTGTTCTGCGCCCCGGCGGTGAAGGTCGTCACGATCACCTCGTCTAAGGACAGCGCGAAGGCCAGAAGCGCACCGGCGACCAGCGCGGTGGAGATCATGGGGAAGGTCACGCGGCGGAAGGTCGTCCAGCCGTCCGCGCCAAGATCCATCGACGCTTCGGACAGCGACCGCGGCACGCGGCGCAGGCGCGCGCCGACGTTGTTGTAGACGATGACGATGCAGAAGGTCGCGTGGCCGATCACGATCGTCCAGTAGGACAGCGGGATCTGCCAGAAGACGAAGAAGGAATTCAGCGCCATGCCGGTGATGATCCCAGGCAGGGCGATCGGCAGGGCCACCGCGAAGGACAGCGCATCGCGGCCGGCAAAGCGGTAGCGGTCGACGGCGAAGGCGGCGAAGGTGCCCAGGATCACGGCGATCGTCGTGGCGAGGATGCCGGCCCTGAGCGAGAGCCACAGGGCGCTGCGGATCTCCTGGTTGCGGAAGGCCGACCCGAACCATTTCAGGCTGAGGCCCGCGATCGGCCAGCTTTGCACGTTGGAGGCGTTGAAGGCGTAAAGCAGGATGATCGCGATCGGGATGAACAGAAAGGCCAGGACGAGAATCGTCCAGACGCCGAGAAAGATGCGCGCGCCCCGGCTTTCCATCACATCACCTCGAATGCACCCAGGCGCCGCGCCAGCCACAGATACAGCGCCATCATCACCAGTGGCACCGTCGCATAGGCCGCGGCGAAGGGGATGTTGTTGGCCACGCCGACATTGGCATAGACCACGTTTCCGATGAAATCCGATCCCGGACCGCCGACCAGAACCGGCGTGATATAATCGCCCAGCGTCAGCGAGAAGGTGAACAGCGATCCCGCCACCAGCCCGGGCAGCACCAGCGGCAGGACGACCCGCGCGAGCGTGCGCGGGCCCCGCGCGCCGAGGTCCTGCGACGCCTCGAAATAGGAATTCGGGATCCGTTCCAGCGCGGCATAGACCGGCATTATCATGAAGGGCAGCCAGATGTAGCTGAACACCAGCCACATCGCCCAGTTCGAATAGCCGATGTCGAGCGCCGGCAACCCCATCGCCTGAAGCGCCCAGTTCAGCGCCCCGTCATGCGAAAGGATCAGCCGCCAGGCATAGATCCTCGCCAGATAGCTCGACCACAGTGGCAGGACGACCAGCGTGACAAGCGCAAGGCGCAGCCGCGGCCCGGCGACACGCGCCATGAAATAGGCCATCGGGAAGGCAAGGACCGCATCGGTCACCGTCACCGCCGCGGCCATCAGGACGGTGCGCAGCGCGATGGTGCGATAGGTGGACATGGTCAGCATGTCGCGGAAATTCGCCAGCGTCCAGCTGCGGTCGATCTTGCCGGTGAAGGGATCGACCGACCAGAAGGCGGCGAGAAACAGAACCGCGAGCGCGGCCAGATAGATCAGCACGATCCAAGCCAGCGGCGGCACCACGAGCCCGCCCAGACCCAGCGCCGGCCGGCGCCAGAGCAAGGCGGTGAGGCGGCGCATCACGCCCCGCCCCGCCGCCTCTCCCCGCGCCGCTCCATGGGGCGGCCGGCCTCCGGGTTCGGCCAGGCTCATGCCGGTGTCATCCGCCGCTCGGGCCGCACGGGGCTAGCCCTTCACCTGTTGCCAGGCGCGCTGCCAGTCGCCGTAGCTGGTGCAATCCTTGCGACCGTCGGCGCAGGTCGGCAGCGGGGTCTTCCAGAAATGGATCTTGTTGAAATAGCTCGCCGGCGCGTTGAGGTGGTATTTCGCGCAAGCACCCGCCTCGATCGCGTCCATCTCCTTGCAGGCCTTGGGGTTGGCCGGCGTCTCGCCGAAATAGATCGCCTGTTCGGCCTGAACCTTGGGTGACGACACGTAGTTCATGAACTTGTAGGCGCAGGCGACATGCTTGGATTTCGTCGAAAGCATCCAGCTGTCGGCCCAGCCGGTCGCACCTTCGGCGGGAACGGTGTCCCTGACATTGACCTTGGCCGCCTTCAGCGCATTGGTCTGATAGGGCCAGGCCGCGCCGATGATCGCATCGCCGTTCTTGAACAGCTCGATCTCGTCCGAGGCCAGCGCCCAGTATTTCTTGATCAGCGGTCGCTGCCCCTTCAACAGGGTCACCGCGGCGTCGAGTTGCTTGCGCGTCAGTTCGTATGGGTCCTTGATGCCAAGTTCCGGCTTCTTCGCCATGAGATAGAGCGCGGCATCCGCGATCTGGATCGGGTTGTCGGGCACGGTGATCTCGCCCTTGTACCGGGCGTCGTAGATCGCCCCCCAGCTGGTCGGCGCCGTCTTGATCTTGTCGGCGTTCCACATCAGCACATTCGGCCCCCATTCGTAGGACAGGCCGTAATGCACCCCCTTGACCGTGTTGTAGGAGGGCGACTTGAGCTGCGGCAGGAAATCCTTCCATGCCTTGATCAGCTTCACGTCGATGGGCTGCACGTCGCCACCGTAGATCAGCCGCAGCGTCGCGTCGCCCGAGGCCGACACCAGGTCGTACTGACCACCGCCGCCCGATCGTATCAGAGCGACCATCTCGTCGGAGGAGCCGGCGTATTTGCGGTTCACCTTGCAGCCGGATTCCTGCTCGAACGGCTTGATCCACTGGTCCTGCGCATAGCCTTCCCAGGCGACGATGTTCAGCGTGCCCTCGCTCTTGCCGATCGACTTGGGATAATGGGGCGCGACGGGTGCCGCGAAGGTGTTGATCGGCAGTGCCACCGAAGCGATGATGGTGACGACCGCATGGGCCGTGCGCCGCAATTTCCTGGTCATTGTTCACTCTCCATCTGTTGGACTTGTCGTTGTCAGTGCAAAGACATCGTCGCGCCGCCATCCCAGATGCACCGCGCTTCCGGTCTCCGGCCTGTGGCCGGTGCCGGCGACACCGCTGTTGGCGGTGAGCGCGACCACCGTTTCACCGGCGTCGAGCCGCAGGATGTGGCGGGTGAAGAAACCAACGTAGATCGTTTCGACGACACGCGCGGACTCGCAGTGCCATTCGGGACCATCGAAGACCGCCGGGTCGTCCGACAGCCGCAGCTTCTCGGGCCGCAGCACCAGATCGCGGCCGCCGCGGCGCAAGATGGTGGAGCTGCCGACGAAACCCGCGACGAAGGCGCTGGCGGGGCGTTCGTAGATCCGCTGCGGGGTGTCGACCTGCTCGACCCTGCCGTCGCGGAAGACGGCGATCCGGTCCGACATCGACAGCGCCTCTTCCTGGTCGTGGGTGACGTAGAGGAAGGTGATGCCCAGCGTCTTCTGCAATTGCTTCAGCTCGACCTGCATGTCCTGACGCAGCTTGAGATCGAGCGCGCCCAGCGGCTCGTCCAGCAACAGCAGGCGCGGACGGTTGACGATCGCGCGCGCCAGTCCGACGCGCTGCCGCTGGCCGCCCGACAATTGCGCCGGCAGCCGTTCCGCGAATGGTTCGAGCTGGACCATGCTCAGCGCCTCGGCGACGCGCCCGGCGATATCGGCGCGTGCCACGCGCCGCGCGCGAAGCCCGTAGGCGATGTTGTCCGCCACCGTCATGTGCGGAAACAGCGCATAGTCCTGGAACACGGTGTTCACGTCGCGCTCGAACGGCGCCAGCCGCGCAACGTCCTGCCCGTCCAGCGTGATCGCCCCCGCGTCGGGACGTTCGAACCCCGCGATCAGGCGCAGCGTCGTCGTCTTGCCCGAACCCGAGGGGCCCAGCATGGTGAAGAACTCACCCCGCCGGATCTCCAGTTCGACGTCGTCCACGGCCCGCGCGCCGCGATAGCTCTTGCGCAGGCCGCGGATGCGCAGGAGCACCTCCGCCTCCGCCCCGCTGGCCGGTGCAGCACCCGCCGGTGCCGCGCCCTCCGTCCGGATATCCGCCCGCTGCTGCACCATTGCGTCTCCGGCCCGGGTCAATGCTTGATCATGACATGGCGCGCGACGGTGTATTCCTCGAGCGAATAGACCGACATGTCCTTGCCGTAGCCCGACATCTTCATCCCCCCGTGCGGCATCTCGCTGACCAGCGCGAAATGGGTGTTGATCCAGGTGCAACCGTATTGCAGCCGCGCCGAAAGCGCCATCGCCGCGCCAATGTCGCGTGTCCATACCGACGAGGCCAGACCGTATTCGGAATCATTGGCCCATTCCAGCGCCTGCGCGGCATCGGCGCAGCGCGTGACGGAAACCACCGGCCCGAAGACCTCGCGCTGGACGATCTCGTCCTCCTGGCGCGCCCCGGCGATCAGGGTGGGCGCATAGAAGAAGCCGGTGCCGTCGATCTGCTTGCCACCGGTGACGACCTCGATGTGGCGCTGTTCGCGTGCCCGCTCGACGAAGCTGGCGACCCGGCCGCGCTGGCGCTCGCTGATCAGCGGGCCGATCTCGACATCCTCTTCCGGCTGGCCGAGACGGATCGACGAGACCGCCGACGCGAGATCCGCGACCAGCCGGTCGTGGATCTTCGGCGTGGCATAGATGCGGCAGGCGGCGGTACAGTCCTGGCCCGCGTTGTAATAGCCGAAGTCGCGCACCGTCTGCACCACCGCATCGACATCGGCATCGTCCAGCACGATCACCGGGGCCTTGCCGCCCAGTTCGAGATGGGTGCGCTTGATCGTGCGCGAGGCGGCCTCGAGCACCTTGCGTCCGGTGGCGATGTCGCCGGTCAGCGACACCATGCGCACACGCGGATGCGAGACCAGGCCCGCGCCAACGCTTTCGCCGAAGCCGAGCACGAGGTTGAACACGCCTTCGGGCAGGATCTCGGCGGCAATGCGCGCGAATTTGATCGCGCTCAGCGGCGTCTGCTCGGACGGCTTGAGCACCACCGTGTTGCCGGCGGCGAGTGCGGGACAGACCTTCCATGCCAGCATCATCAGCGGGTAGTTCCATGGCGCGATCGATCCCACCACGCCGACCGGGTCACGCCGGATCATGCTGGTATGGCCGGGCATGTATTCGCCTGCGGCGCTGGCCCCCAGCGCGCGTTCGTCACCGGCGAAGAAGCGGAAGCAATCGACCACCGCCGGCAGCTCGTCCCCCTCGGCGCGGGACAGCGGCTTGCCGCAGTTGAGGCTTTCGAGACGGGCGAATTCCGCCGCCTCCGCCTCGATCCGGTCGGCCAGTTGCAAGAGCATTGCCGCGCGTTCCGCCGGGGGCCGCGCGGACCAGCCGGCGAAGGCGCGTTCGGCCGCGTCGATGGCGGTGGCAAGCTGGGTCTCGCCGGTCTCGTTGAAGGTTTCGATGACGGCGCCGGTGGCCGGGTTGATGACCGACATCCCGGCCCCCTCGCCGGCCACGATCCGGTTTGCGATCAGCATGGCTGCGTCCCCTCCCTCGACTCGAAACGCCCGCGAAGCGTTCGATGCGAAGGTTAGAAGCGAACGGGTCAGAATAAAAATCAGAAAATTTGTGCGTAGCGTTCTGAAAATCAGATGGCGATGCGCCCGGCTCAGCGCCGCGGCCGACCCTGCCCGTAGTCGCGGCACAATTCGATGAAATGCCGCACCGGCGGGCGCAGCGCCGCACCCCGGCGCCATGCCAGCCCGATATCGACCGTCGCAAGCGCACCGGCCAGATGGCGTGCCTCGATCCGGTCCCCTTCCAGCGACCAGGGGCGGTAGGCCAGATCGGGCAGCATCGCGATGCCCATGCCGGTGCCGACCAGACTGCGGACCGCCTCGACCGAATCCGTCTTCATCACGATCGGCGGGCGCAGCGCCCCCTGCCGCCACAGCCGGGCAGTGGTGTCGGCCAGCTCATCCATCGTCAGAAGCACGAAAGGCTCCGCCCCGATGTCGGCAAAGGTCAGGCTCGACCCCGCCAGAAGCGGGTGCTGCGCGGGCAGCCACACCCGCCACGGCGACCGTTGCAGGAATTCGGCCTCGAGCGCGTGGCGATCCACGAGGTTGGAGACGATCATCAGCCCGACATCGAGTTCACCCCCCACCAGAAGATGTTCGAGATAGCTGCGCTCGTCCTCCACCACCCGCACGTCGACACCGCCGAAGATGCGGCGAAAGCGCGACAGTATATCGGCGAGGTAATAGCCCGAGACCATCCGCGTGACGCCGATATTCAGCTCGCCCGTGATGGTTTCGGGCCGCTCGCGCACGGCGGCCCGGGCATCGGCGACGGCGGTCAGGATGAAGCGCGCATGGCGCAGCAGCCGGTGGCCTTCGTGGGTCAGCCGCATGCCCTTCTGATGGCGGGCGAAGAGCGCGCAGCCCATTTCGGTCTCCAGCGCCTGTATCGCCGCGGTGATCGCCGATTGCGAGATCCCCACCTCGAGCGCCGCGCGCGAGACGGAGCCGGTTTCGGCGACGGTGACGAAATAGCGAAACTGCCGCAGCGTCAACGCGTCGGGGCCGGGCAGGGCGGTGGCGTCGGCGCGGGATGCGGCGCCGGTCGGGGCGGCGGGCCGGTCGGTCATGGCGCGAGCCTGCCGCACGGTCGTCCGCGGCGCAAGCCCGCAGCCGCCGCGCCGCGGTGCCGTCCGCCCGAAACGCAACCCCGCCCGCGCACCGCCCGGGGCA
>JASBUM010000411.1 GCA_030147905.1 Acidimangrovimonas sp. | reverse complement strand
CCCTTCTACACGGTCGATCATTCCTGCCGCACGCCCTGCACCCACAATCCGCTGGGGGTCAAGGGCTGCGGCGAGGCCGGTGCCATCGGATCGCCGCCGGCGGTCGTCAATGCGGTGGTGGACGCGCTGCAGCGCGCCGGTCATAAGCACGTAACCCATATCGACATGCCGCTGAGCCCCGCGCGGGTCTGGGCGGCGATGCAGGGCTGAGAGGAGAGGCAGATGTACGCGTTCGAATTCAAGCGCCCCGGCACGCTGGACGAGGCCGTCAAGGCGCTGGCGGCCGAGGATGCGCAGGCGTTGGCCGGCGGCCAGACCCTGATCCCGACGATGAAGCAGCGTCTGGCCTCGCCCTCGGTGCTGGTCTCGCTGGGCGGGATCGCGGGGTTGCGCGGGGTGGCGATGAAGGACGGCTTGCTGGAGATCGGCGCCGGCACCCCCCATGCGGAGGTGGCTGCGAAGGCCGCCGGCGATTATCCGGCGCTCGCCGCGCTGGCCGGCCATATCGGCGATCCGGCGGTGCGCAACCGCGGCACGATCGGCGGCAGCCTGGCCAACAACGACCCGTCGGCCTGCTATCCGGCGGCGGTGCTGGGCTCGGGGGCCACGGTGGTGACCAACCGGCGCGAGATCGCGGCCGACGACTTCTTTCAGGGGATGTTCGCCACCGCGCTCGATGAGGGTGAGTTGATCACCGCGGTGCGTTTCCCGGTCCCGAAGGCGGCGAGCTATCAGAAGTTCCGTCAACCGGCCTCGCGCTTCGCCCTCGTTGGCGTCTTCGTTGCGCGCTTTGGCGATGGCGTCCGGGTCGCGGTCACCGGCGCATCGCAGGACGGCGTGTTCCGCTGGACCGAGGCGGAAGCGGCGCTTGGCGACCGCTTCGAGGCCGACGCGCTGGAGGCGCTGAAGATCTCGCCCGAGGGCATGATCGCCGATCTGCACGGTCCGGCGGCCTACCGTGTCCATCTGGTCAAGGTGATGACGGGCCGCGCGGTCGCCGCCGCCGCGTCCTAGTTCGGGCCAGCGCGCCCGGGCGCCGTCCGCTGTCCACCGGTTCCGGGTCGCCGGCGGCGGTCCGGCCGTGCGTGGTCGGCGGGTGATGCGGCGGGGCAATGATGGGGCCGCGGGGATGGGGCCGCGGGCAGTGCTGCGGCCGCCGTCATGGTGGCCGTCAAGGTCGGCTGTCATCGTGGCCACCGTCGAGGCAGCCGCGCCTTCTGCAAAGGTCCGCCGCAGAATTGTGTCGCCACCCGCGGGCATGCGGTGCGGGCGCAGGCCACACCTCGGCCGCGCGACGGCATTGCGGCCGGCGTCTAGGCCGCCGGGGCCGAACCACCGCGCCGCAGCGGCGGGAATTCCAGCGTCACCCGCAGCCCGGGCCGGGCATCCGACAGCGACAGCGCGGCCCCGTGGAGGTCGGCCACCGCCTTCACCAGGCTCAGCCCGAGACCCGAGCCGGCGGTCGTCCGGCTGCGTTCCAGACGATAGAGCCGGTGCAGGACCCGGTCGCGTTCGTCGGCGGGGATGCCGGGGCCGTCATCGGCCACGCTCAGGCTGATGCCGCGGACGCCGGCGCCTACCCGGCAGCGGATGTTGGTGCCGGCGGGGCAGTGACGGATCGCATTTTCCAGCAGGTTCGCGATCGTCTGGGTCAGCAGTTCGGTATCGCCGTTCACCCGCAGCGGCCCCGGCGCGCAGAGGCATTCCAGCCGCATCCCCGCATCCTCGGCCACGTCGGCGTAGACGTCGGCGACATTGCCGGCCAGCGTCACCAGATCGACGGGGGCGAACCTTTCGCGCCGGGTGCCGGCCTCGATCTGGGCGATGCGCAGTAGCGCCGAGAAGGTGCGCTCTATCGCGGCGCTCTCGCTGATCGCCGCGGCGAGCGCGGGCGCCGGATCCGCCCCGCGCTCGGTGGTCTCGGCGGCTTCGTTGATGCGCATTCGCAGGCGGTTGAGGGGGCTGCGCAATTCATGGGCGATATCGGCGCTGACCTGACGCATGCCCTCGACCAGCGCCTGAAGCCGGCCCAGCGCGGCGTTGACCTGATCGGCGACGCGGTCGATGTCGTCGTCGCGCGGGGTCAGCGGCAGGCGCGCGGCAAGGTCGCCTTCGGCCACCCGGTCCATCGTGCGCTCGATCCGGGTCAGGCGGCGCTGCATCCGCAGGGCAATGACGATGCCGCCGCCCAATGCGACCACCAGCGCGAACAGCGAGGACCAGACCATCGCCGACTGGATCGTCTCGCGCAGCAGGTCAAGCTCGGTATAGTCGCGCGCGACCAGAACCTGAAAGCGGCCTATCCGCCCGTTGTAGACCCGGAACGGCACGTCGCCGGTGCGGCCGAAGACCTGCGGCGGCTGGTTCGACCAGCCCTTGGGCACATCGACGGCGGGGACATTTGCGGTCAGCACCGCGCCATCGGGGGCGCGTAGCAGAAACAGGCTGTGGCCGCTTTTCGCCGCCGCGATCTGGGTCCGGACGGCCTCGACCAGGTCGGCGTCGGAGTGGCGGTCGGCATTGGCCGACAGCAGGCCGAAGACCTCGGAGATGCGCACGTCCTGCTGATGGGTCAGCTGTTCGCGGATCAGCCCGTAGGCCAGCACCATGGCGATCAGATAGGCCGAGGCCACCACCAGGGTGAAGGCCAGCGCCAACCGGACCGGCGTACGGCGCAGAAGGTTGTCGCGACGCGACATGGCGCCGGGCAGACGGTCACGGCGCATGAAGGCTGTATCCGGCGTTCTTCACCGTGTGCAGCAGGGGCACCGGAAAGGGGCGGTCGATCTTGGCGCGCAGGCGGCTGATATGGGTTTCGACGACGCTGGTCTGGGGGTCGAAGTGGAAATCCCACACCCGCTCCAGCAGCATCGTGCGGGTCACCACCCGGCCGGCATTGCGCATCAGCACCTCGAGCAGGGTGAATTCCTTGGGCAGCAGGTCGAGCTTCTGACCCGCACGCCAGGCGCGGCGGCGCACCAGGTCCAGTTCGAGATCGGCGACGCGCAGTACCGTCTGCACCTCCTGCGCGGGGGGGCGGCGGCCCAACGCGTTGACCCGCGCCAGCAGCTCGGCGAAGGCGAAGGGCTTGACGAGGTAATCGTCGCCTCCCGCCTCGAGCCCCTCGACGCGGTCGTCGACGCCGCCCACCGCGGTCAGGAACAGCACCGGCGAGCGCCGCCCCGCGGCGCGCAGCGCGCGCACCATCGACAGCCCGTCGAGCCCGGGCAGCATCCGGTCGGCGACGATCACGTCATACTCCTCGCGCGTGGCCTGGAACAATCCGTCCTGCCCGTCCGCCAGGTGGTCGCAGACATGGCCTGCCTCGCGCATGCCACGGCATATGTAGGCGGCGGTATCGGGATCGTCCTCGATCAGCAGAATTCGCATCGGCGCGTCGTCCTTCGTGATGCCGAAGATCCCCGGACCGGCGGTCCGCGGAAGGTTGGGCCGCATATTGGGGGATCGCGGCCCGGATTTGAACTCTGACGGTTCGATTGATACGGAATTTCTCATCTGCGGTCGGTGCCTCCGCCCGGTTTGGTCTCGTCGCGGCCGTGGCGCGGCGTCAAGACGCGGAGCACGATCAATCCGATCACCGACAGCACGATCCCCGAGGTGACGAGTGTGGCCGCCCCGGGCGTGCCGCGGGCGGCCGGCTGTGGCCGAAGGTCCGCGAACGAGGCCCCGAGCGGCCCGGTCAGTGTGCAGGCCACCCAGAAGGCCGCGATCCAGCCCGGAAGGTTTCGGGTATGGGCGAAGGTCATGGCGTCGATCACCGCCGCGAAGATCAGTCCCGCGGGCAGGTGGCCCGGTGCGCTTGCGCTTCCTGCAGGGACCGGAACGGCCCGGGCGGTGCCCAGCGCGAGGGCAGAACGGATCGCCGGCCAGTCCCAGCCGCTGCGCCGGGCGCTGCGGATGGCATGGATCGACAGCGTGCCCGCGCCGTGCCACCGGCCGTGGAAGGGGAATGCGAGCGCGGCCGAGAAGCCGGGCACGGCTTTGATGAAATCGGCGAAGGTTTTGGCCGCCTTCAGGCCCATCAGCTTGATCCGCCGGAATTCGACCGTCAACGCGGGCGCGGGGGCGGGAGACGTGCGGGTGACCCCGATCGGGG
>JASBUM010000406.1 GCA_030147905.1 Acidimangrovimonas sp. | reverse complement strand
CACCGCCGCGCGGTCGGCCTCCGGCAGCGCGGCGAGCATCGCCGCCGCCGTCTCGCCGGTTACCGGATGGCGCCAGCCGGGCGCGAGCTCGGCCAGAGGCACCAGCACGAAGGCGCGTTCATGCAGCCGCGGATGAGGCAGGATCAGCTGCTCGGGCGCAAGCCGGCGCTGCGCCTCCGGGGCCAGGTTGCGCCACCGCAGGTAGCCCGCCCGATCGGGCAGCACCCGGCGGCCAAAGGCGATCAGATCCAGATCGAGGCTGCGCATCCCCAAGCGCCGCTCGCGGCGGAGCCCGAAGTCGTACTCGATACGGTGCAGGATCGCAAGCAGCGCTGGCGGATTGTCGCAGCCCTCGACCAAGGCGGCGGCATTGACGTAATCCGGGCCGGCTCCGGCGGGAAAGCACGGTGTCCGGTAAAGCCGGCTGGCGCAGGAAATCGTGGTGCCCCCGAGAGATAGCGCATCGAGCGCCGCCTCCAGCGTCCGCTCCGGCGGGCCCGCATGCGACGGAAGGTTGGCGCCCAGCGCCACGATTACCGCATCGTCCGATTCCATCGCTCCGGCTGCCTCTTGCCCTCGCCGCCCTTTAAAGAGCGCGCCGTTTTCAATATGTTTGAAACTCGGCGCACTGACCGATCCATTTTGTCCTCGCTACCACTCTCGCCGAAGGATTTGGAAGCGCCGAATTCGAAGGGGTTAGTTTATGTTCTACAAGGATGAGCGCCTTGCGCTGTTCATCGATGGATCGAATCTATACGCAACCGCGAAAGCGCTTGGATTCGACATCGACTACAAGCTGCTCCGGCAGGAATTCATGCGCCGCGGCAAATTGCTGCGCGCCTTCTACTACACCGCGCTTCTGGACAACGACGAATATTCCCCGATCCGCCCACTGGTCGACTGGCTGCATTACAACGGCTTCTCGATGGTCACCAAGCCGGCCAAGGAATATATCGACAGTCAGGGCCGCAGGAAGGTCAAAGGCAACATGGACATCGAGCTGACGGTGGACGCGATGGAGGTCGCGCCGCGCGTCGATCACATCGTCCTGTTCTCCGGCGACGGCGATTTCCGCCCCCTGGTCGAAAGCCTGCAGCGTCAGGGCGTGCGCGTCTCGATCGTCTCCACCATCCGCAGCCAGCCGCCGATGATCGCAGACGAACTTCGCCGCCAGGCCGACAACTTCATCGAACTCGACGAATTGCGCGAGATCATCGGCCGCCCCCCGCGCGAGGGTCGGCCCGAGCGCGATCCCGCGCCCGAGGGCGAGGCATAGCGCGCCGGGACGCGCCGCCTTGGATCGCGCATGGGGGTCGCGCATGGGGGCGGTGGACGGCGGTCTCCGCGCGCTGTATCAGGGGCCGCGTTCCTGCCGCATGGCGGCGGTCGCTTCCGGCGCAGCGCGTAACGACAGTGGATTTCGGCATGGCCAAGCCCAGACTGACCCTTCACCTCGCCGCCCCGCGTGGCTTCTGTGCCGGCGTCGATCGTGCGATCAAGATCGTCGAGATGGCGCTGCAGAAATGGGGCGCGCCGGTCTATGTCCGCCACGAGATCGTGCACAACCGTTTCGTCGTCGACCAGTTGCGCCGGCAAGGTGCCGTCTTCGTCGAGGAGCTGGACGAATGCCCCGCGGACCGGCCGGTGATCTTTTCCGCCCATGGCGTGCCGAAATCCGTCCCCGAGACGGCACGGGCGCGCAACATGATCCATGTCGACGCGACCTGCCCACTTGTCTCCAAGGTTCATATCGAGGTCGAACGCCACCACGATGACGGGCGCCAGATGGTGATGATCGGCCATGCCGGCCATCCCGAGACCATCGGCACCATGGGCCAGCTTCCCGCCGGCGAGGTGCTGCTGGTCGAAACCGTCGCCGACGTGGCGCGGCTTGCGGTGCGCGATCCCGAACGGCTTGCCTTCATCACCCAGACCACCCTGTCGGTCGATGACACCGCCGAGATCGTCGCGGCGCTGCGCGACCGGTTCCCCGCCATCGTCGGGCCGCACAAGGAAGACATCTGCTATGCGACGACCAACCGCCAGGCGGCGGTCAAGGCCGTGGCCCCCGAGATCGATGCGCTGCTGGTGATCGGCGCGCCGAATTCATCCAATTCGCGCCGTCTGGTCGAGGTCGGCCGCGCCGCCGGCTGCGCGCGTGCCTTCCTGATCCAGCGCGCCGCCGACATCGACTGGAGCGCGCTGGACGGCGTCCGGGCCGTCGGCCTGACCGCCGGTGCCTCGGCGCCCGAGACGCTGGTCAACGAGGTGATCGATGCCTTCCGCGCGCATTTCGACGTCGATCTTCGCCCGGTCGAGATCGCGCAGGAAAATGTCAGCTTCAAGGTCCCGCGAATCCTGCGCGAGGATCCCGTGGCCTGATCGGCGCGCGGCGCCGCCGCCCCCTTGTGCCGCCCCCCGTGCCGGCGCCACCGCGCGACCAACCGCAGCGCCGTCACCGGCGCACCAACCCGCATCCGAACCAAGGACTGTCATGCCGGAACTCTTCGCCTATACCGACGGCGCCTGCAGCGGCAATCCGGGCCCCGGCGGCTGGGGCGTGCTGCTGATCGCGCGCGAGAACGAGCAGGTGATCCGCGAACGCCGGCTGAAGGGCGGCGAGCCGCAGACCACCAACAATCGCATGGAACTGACTGCCGCCATCGCCGCCCTCGAGGCGCTGGAGCGGCCGGCGACCATCACCGTCGTGACCGACAGCGCCTATGTCAAGAACGGCATAAGTGAATGGCTGTTCGGCTGGAAACGGAAGAACTGGCGCACGGCTGCGGGCAAACCGGTCAAGAATGCCGACCTGTGGCAGCGCCTTGATGCGGCACAGGGACGTCATCGCGTCACCTGGCGCTGGATCAAGGGCCATGCCGGCCATGCCGAGAATGAATGTGCCGACCAGCTCGCCCGCGAGGGCATGGCGCCCTTCAAGCCGCGCGCATCGGATCGGGCGGGGGCCTGACCCGCGCCGGGACGCGAAGGCTGACGGTGGCGGCCGCAGGCGCGCGCGCGCCGGGCGGGACATTCAGCCGTTCGACGCGGCCCGCCCCCGGCTCTGCGCAGGAAACGTCGGGCGACGGCCTTCAACCGCGATGCGCTACACTGCCCGGCCCGGGCGCGGGGACCGATCGCGTTCCATCCCGCACACCTTTACATGAATGGCCGTTCACCCAATACTCCGCCCATGCCCCGTGCACGGACGATCCCCGACGCGACCGTCTTCGCATGCCTGCGTGCCCAGCTTGCCGCCGGCGGCGAGCGCAGCGTGACCTTCGCGCGGATGGCCGAATGCACCGGACTGGCGGGGGCGACGCTGGTGCAGCGTTTCGGCAACCGCGAGGCGATGATCGACGCAGCGCTCGCCGATGGCTGGAAGCGGCTCGAGGCGCTGACCGACGAGGCCGAGGCGCGGGCCGCACTGAATCCGCGGGGCGCGGCGGCAATGCTCAAGCAGATCGCGCGCGACGGGGGCGACGACATCCGCCTGTTGCTGTGCGAACGCCGGAGCGCCGTACTGCGTCAACGCGCCGAGGCTTGGCGCCACCGGGTCGAAGGGGCGCTGGCGTTGCGGCTGACAGGCGGCGGCGCCCGCAACCGGCGCGATGCGGCGATCCTGTTTGCGGCCTGGCAGGGGCGTCTGATCTGGGTGGCGCCGGGCGCGCATGCCTTCCGCCTGCGCGATCTGATCCGAGGCACCGGCTGAGGCACGCGCCCGGCGAAATCAGCACGGACCGGTCGGCCGGGCACCTTAGTCTGCCGGACTGCTTTCCAGACGCGACGGCAGCGCCCAGCCGCGCAACAGATCGACCACCGCCATGGGCCGGCGTCCCTCGCGCTGGGCCTCGGTGATCTCGACCGCGTCGCGCCCACAGGCCACCACCAGCCCGCCCAGGACCGTCCCCGGCGCCGCGGCGCCACCGACCACGCGGCTGCGCAGGAATTTCACCCGCTCCGCACCGATCCGTGTCCAGGCGCCCGGAAACGGCGAAAGCGCGCGGATCGTGCGATCGACCTCGAACGCGGGGCGTGCGAAATCGAGCCGCGCCTCGGCCTTGTCGATCTTGGCCGCATAGGTCGCGCCGGCCTCGTCCTGCGGCTGCGCCACAAGCTCGTCCAGACGGGCCAGCGCACGCGCGACCGCCTCTCCCCCCAGCGCCGCCAGGCGGTCATGGAGTTCCGCCGCGGTCTCCTCGGTGCCGATCGTCGTGGGCTCGCGCAGCAATACCGGTCCGGTATCAAGGCCGGCCTCCATCCGCATGATCGAGATGCCGGTCTCCGGGTCCCCGGCCATGATCGCGCGCTGTATCGGCGCGGCCCCGCGCCATCGCGGCAGAAGCGAGGCATGGATGTTCAGACAGCCCCGCGCAGGCGCGTCCAGCACCGCCTGCGGCAGGATCAGCCCATAGGCCGCGACCACCGCGAGATCGGCCTCGAGCGCGGCGAACTCGGCCTGGGCCGCGGGGTCGCGCAGACTGGACGGATGGCGCACGGCGATGCCCATCGCCTCTGCCGCGGCCTGAACCGGACCGGGGCGGGCGTGCCGACCCCGGCCGGCCGGTCGGGGGGGCTGGCAATAGACGCACAGAATCTCGTGTTCGCGCGCCAGACGGCGCAATGCCGGTACGGCGAAGTCGGGCGTTCCCATGTAGACGATGCGCATCGGTCCCCCTTCGGGCGCGCCCTAGCGTCGCGCCAGTTTCTGCGCCCGCGCGAGCAACATGCGCCGCTTCACCGCACCGAGCCGGTCGAAATACATCCGCCCTTCGAGATGGTCTATCTGATGCTGCACCGAAATCGCCCAGAGATCGACGAAATCGCGTTCCTGCCATGCGCCATCGGCCCCGAGAAACCGCACCGTGACTGCCCGCGGCCGGCTCACCACGGCGGAGACACCGGGCAGGTTGGGGCTGGCCTCCTCGTGGTCGCGCAGCCGTGCCGAGGCGTGAAGGATCTCGGGGTTGGCCAGACGGATCGCTTCGCCCCGGCGCTCGGAGCAATCGACCACCGCGACCCGCAGCGCGACACCGATCTGCGGCGCGGCAAGGCCATAGCCGGGCATCGCATCCATCGCCTCGATCATCCGGTCCCACAGGGCCTCGATCTCGGGCGTGATCGCCGCGACCACCGCCGCGGGGCTGCGCAGCCGCGGATCGGGCCAGCGCAGGAAACGCGCGGGCGCCTTCATGCGCGCGCCTGCTCGCGTTTGAGCTTCTCCATCTTGCGCGTGATGATCTGGCGGCGCATCGGCCGGAGGTAGTCGATGAACAACCGTCCATCGAGATGGTCTATCTCGTGCTGCACGCAAGTCGCCCAGAGCCCGTCGAATTCCTCTTCGCGCGGGCCGCCGTCAAGGTCGGTCCAGCGCACCCGCACGCGCGCCGGACGCTCCACCTCGGCATATTGCTCGGGGATCGACAGGCAGCCTTCCTCGTAGATGTTGAGTTCCTCCGAACGCCACGTCACCTCGGGATTGATCAACACCATGGGCCGCGG
>JASBUM010000399.1 GCA_030147905.1 Acidimangrovimonas sp. | reverse complement strand
GATCATCCGCAACCAGTACATGGGCCGCACCTTCATCGAGCCGACCGAACAGATCCGCAACATGGGCGTGCGGCTCAAGCTCAACGTCAACCGCGCGCTGATCCGCGGCAAGCGGGTGATCCTGGTCGACGATTCGGTGGTGCGCGGGACGACCTCGATCAAGATCCGCGAGATGATCCTGGAGGCCGGCGCCGCCGAGGTCCATTTCCGCATCGCCTCCCCGCCCACGTCCTGGCCCTGCTTCTACGGCGTCGACACGCCCGAACGCGCCAAACTTCTGGCCGCGACCATGACCGAGGAGGAAATGCGCACCTTCATCGGCGTCGACAGCCTGAAGTTCATCTCGCTCAACGGACTCTATCGCGCGGTGGGCGAGGCCGCGGGCCGGGATGCGAACGCCCCGCGCTACTGCGACGCCTGCTTCTCGGGCGATTATCCGGTGGCGCCATCGGACATGCTCGAAAAGGGCTTCCAGATGAAGACCGCCGCCGAATGACGGCGGCGCGGCAGGGCGGGCAGACCACTTGCCACGCGGAACCGGCCGCGCCGGTCCCGCGGTTTCGGCCGCATCACTTCCTTTGTGCGCTCGGGTTTCAGGGAAAAGGCTATACGCCCGAATTCTCTGCCAACATGGCCACCATCGTGGACCGGCTGCGCGGCACGAACGGCAGTGCTGTCGAAATCGAGGTGGTGGGCGCGGCCGATGACATATGCGCCCCCTGCCCGTCGCGCCGCGGCACGGGCTGCATCCGCCAGACGCGCATCGACCGGCTCGACACCGCCCATGGCGCCGCGCTGGGCCTACGCCCCGGCAACCGGCTCCGCTGGGGCGCCGCGCTCGAGCGGATCCGCGACAGGGTGAAGCCGGGCGATCTGGCCAATCTGTGCCGCGGCTGCCAGTGGCTCGAACTGGGCCTGTGCGAAGACGCGCTTGCGCGCCTCCACGCAAGGCAGGACTGAATCCGGGCAGGACTGAACCCGGTCGCACGCCATCGGGGCCCGACGGCCATGTCCCGTGGCCGCGTCGACCGTCCTGCCCGCCGGCACATCTCCGGCCCATCACCGCCCGTCGGGGATTCGAAGCCATCGGGACCGAACGGCCGCCCGCCGCGGCCGCTCCCGGCGCTGGTGACGATCTGCGTGACCGGTCCCTCTTCCGGGCCAAATACCGCCGCCGGAGGCAAGCCTGCCACGCAGGCTTTCATGGCCTTCCGGGCGGCGCCACCTCGCATGGGCGGGGCCTTGATCGCGGCCCGCCCCCCGGACCTCCACGCCCGGCACCGCCATCCCCCGCACCGCTTGGAAAGCGAACGGGGCGTCATCCGGCCGGATGAAGCCCCGTATCGTTTGGCGCGTATCATTTGGGGCGTATCGCTTTGCCCGCTCTCCGCTGCCCGAGCGGCGAAAGGTCCCGGCGCCGGTCTCAGCGCTGGCGGCGCCTGACCATTTCCCAACCGCCCGAGACGATCAGCGCGGCGATCGCGGCCTTGACCAGATCGCCGGCGAGGAACGGCAGCGCTCCGACCTTGACGGTGGTGGCAAGCGTCAGCGGTGTCGCGGCCCACAGCCAGGCAAGGCCGGGGATATAGAGCAGAAGCGTGCCGACGGCGGCCGCCAGGAACATGCGCACCGCCGATCCCCCCATGCCGCGTTCGACCATGTAGCCCACCAGCCAGGCCATCGCCGCGAAACCGAAGA
>JASBUM010000396.1 GCA_030147905.1 Acidimangrovimonas sp. | reverse complement strand
CGGCCGGGATCGTCAGCGCCCCGGATTCGTCGAGCGACCAGAACGGATTCATCGCCAGTTCCCAGACATGGCCGTCGGGATCGGCGAAATAGGCGCCGTATCCGCCCCAGAAAGTCTCTTGCGGCGGCTTCAGCGCCTGCGCCCCGGCGGCGACGGCCGCTTCGAAGACGGCGTCGACCTCGGCCGTGCTGGCGAAGTTCTGTGCCAGCGCGACCGCCCCCGTGCCCAATGTATCGGCCGGCCGGCCCTGGTCGCGTGCCAGGGCATCGCGGCCGAACAGCGCGAGAACTGCGCCCTGCATCTGGTAGAAGACCACCCCCTCCGCCTCGGCTGCCGCCTGCCAACCAAGCGCATCGTAAAAGCGCCGCGCGCGTCCGAGATCCCGCACGCCAAGCGTTACAACATTGACCCGTTGCGGTGTCATTTCACTCCTCCGTCAGGATTTCGGTTCCATCCGGTCCCTCGCGCAGACGAAGCCGCTGCGCGCGATTGCCCAGTTCGGCAAACAGCTCGGGGCCGGTTCCGGTCATGAACGCCTGAGCGCCGAGCGCCACGAGTGCGTCAAAGAGCACCGCGCGCCGTGCAGCATCGAGATGTGCGGCCACCTCGTCGAGCAGCAGGATCGGCGGTGTGCCGAGATCCTCCGACAGGGCCCGCGCATTGGCCAGAACCAGCGAGATCAGCAGCGCCTTCTGCTCACCGGTCGAACAGCGCGCCGCCGGCAGATCCTTGGCCGCGAAGCGCATCGCCAGATCCGCGCGATGCGGCCCAAGCAACGTCCGCCCCGCCTGCCGATCGCGCGCCCGCCCCGCCGCCAGCGCCTCGGCCAGCGCCTGGGGCCCATCCCCCCCGCCGTCGTCTTCCGCAAGGGTCAGATCGGCCTGCGGAAATCCCGCGCCGTCGGTGCCGTCCTGGCCATCCGCGTCGGCCACCTGCCGTTGCGCGGCCATCAGCCGGGCCCCGGCCGCGCGGCGGTGCGTCACCAGCGCGGCGCCGGCGGTGGCCATCCGGGCCTCCAGCGCCGAAAACCACGCGTCATCACCGATGCCGTCGCGCAACAGGCGGTTGCGCTCGCGCATCGCCTTCTCGTAATCGAGAGCGGCCGTCGCATGCGCGGGCTCGAACCCCATGGCGATTCGGTCGAGAAATCGCCTTCGGCCATCGGCGCCTTCGCTCCACAACCGGTCCATCGCGGGAACCAGCCATACCATACGCAGATGCTGCGCCAGCGCCGCCTGCGGATATGGCTTGCCGTCGATCCGGACCTGTCGCGGCTGTCCCGGTTCGGCCCAGGTCTCGATCTCGTGGATCACCCGCCCCTGGCGCAATTGCCCGCCAACCTTCCAGCCAAGCGCCTCCGGCCGGCGTGCCAGATCCTCGGCCGCGGCGCGCCGCAGGCCCCGGCCCGGTGACAGCAGCGAAATCGCCTCCAGGATATTGGTCTTGCCCGCGCCATTGGCGCCATGGATGGCGACCGGCCGCCCGTCAAGCTGCAATTGTGCCGAACGATGGGAGCGGAAATGCGACAGGGAAAGCGCCGAGAGCACCAGCATGACCGTCATCGCCCTTCCTTGGGGCTTTCTTTCGGGGGCCAATACCGCCGGGGGTCCGGGGGCAGGCAGCCCCCGGCGCGCATTCACACACGCATCGGCATCACGACATAGACCGCCGACAGATCGTTGCCCTCGCGCATCACCGTCGGGTCGCCCGAGGAGTTGAACAGGAACACCGCGTTCTCGCGGTCGACCTGATTTGCGATTTCGAGCAGATACTTGGCGTTGAAGCCGATCTCAAGCCGCTCGTCGCCGTAGGCCACCGCCAGTTCCTCTTCCGCGGCGCCGCTGTCGGGGGCGTTCACCGACAACACCAGACGATCCTCGTCGAGCACCAGCTTCACCGCGCGCGAACGTTCCGACGACACCGTCGCCACCCGGTCGACGGCCTTGGCGAATTCGGCCGCGTCCACCTCCAGCCTGCGGGCATTTCCGGTCGGTATGACGCGGGTGTAATCGGGGAAGGTGCCGTCGATGACCTTCGAGGTCAGCGTGATCTGCGGGGTGGCGAAACGAACCTTGGTCTCGGATACGGACACGGCGATCTGGGCCTCGTCGTCATCGAGAAGCTTGCGCAACTCGCCCACCGTCTTGCGCGGAACGATCACGCCGGGCATGCCCTCGGCGCCCTCGGGCAGGGGCGCGTCGATGCGGGCCAGCCGATGTCCATCGGTCGCGACGCAGCGCAGGACCTGGCCATCCTCGCCCTGCGCGACATGCATATAGACGCCGTTGAGATAATAACGCGTCTCCTCGGTGGAAATGGCGAATTTCGCCTTGTCGAAAAGTCGCCGCAGCGCCGGCGCGGGGGCCGAGAAATTGGATGCATATTCGGCGCTGGCCATCACCGGGAAATCCTCGCGCGGGAGCGTCGCGAGATTGAAGGTCGAGCGGCCTGCATGCACCGTCATCCGTCCCGATGCGCCGTCATCGACCAGTTCGACCAGCGCCCCTTCGGGCAGCTTGCGCACGATCTCGTGCAGCATCACGGCCGGCACGGTGGTGGCGCCGGGCCGCTCGACCACCGCCGCCGTGCGGTCGACCACCTCGATGTCCAGGTCGGTGGCGCGGAAACTTGCAGTATCACCCTCGGCTTCGATCAGGACATTGGCCAGGATCGGAATGGTGTTGCGCCGCTCCACGACCGACTGCGCCTGACTGACGGCCTTGAGGAGCGCGCCGCGCTCGATGCTGATCTTCATCCCTCAACCCCCTTCGTGGCGGAGGGTCAAAATGTGCCGGTTCCGCCGAAGTCACAAGTGTTTTCTGAACATTCCGCTGGTTTGGAATGAGCGTCAAGGCCCGGTCCGGCGCAGGTCCGGCCGGGCTTGCGCCTTCAGCTTTCCAGAAGACGCCGCAGCAGTTGCAGATCCTCGGCGATCTGGCTGTCTTCCCCGGTCAGTTCCTCGATCTTGCGCACCCCGTGCATGATCGTGGTGTGATCGCGTCCGCCGAAGCGGCGACCGATCTCGGGCAGGCTGCGCGAGGTCAGATGCTTGGCCAGATACATCGCGATCTGTCGGGGGCGGGCGATGGTGCGCGTGCGCTTTGGCCCGATCATGTCCGACAGCCGGATGTTGTAATGTTCGGCCAC
>JASBUM010000392.1 GCA_030147905.1 Acidimangrovimonas sp. | reverse complement strand
CCGTCGGCGAAATCCCCGGCACGGACGAACCGCCCCGGTACCAGTCCGCCCTGCGCCGAGCGCTCCAGCCGGACCAGCATCGGCATGTCCGAATAGCGCCGCAGATAATCGCTGAAATAGGCGCTCTGCCGTTGCAGATGGTATTCGCGCAAGATCACATGGCCCATCGCCATGGCCAGCGCGCTGTCGGTTCCCGGCCGCGGATTGAGCCAGATGTCCCCGAATTTCGCGGCCTCCGAATAGTCGGGGCTGATGACCGCGGACTTGGTTCCGCGATAGCGCGCCTCGGTGTAGAAATGGGCGTCGGGCGTGCGTGTCTGCGGCACGTTCGAGCCCCAGACCAGCAGAAAGCCCGCATTGTACCAATCCGCGCTTTCGGGCACGTCGGTCTGCTCGCCCCAGGTCATGGGCGAAGACGGCGGCAGGTCGCAATACCAGTCGTAGAAGCTCATGCAGACGCCGCCGATCAGCGACAGATAGCGCGTGCCGGCCGCGTAGGAGACCATCGACATCGCCGGGATGGGCGAGAAGCCGAAGATCCGGTCGGGGCCGTGGGCACGGGCGGTATGGGCATTGGCGGCGGCGACCAGTTCGGTCGCCTCGTCCCAGCTTGCGCGCAGGAAGCCGCCCTTGCCGCGCATGCCGACGTAATCGGCCCGCGCCTCGACATCCGCCTGCAATGCCGCCCAGGCCGCCACCGGCGCCATCGTCTCGCGCAATGCCCGCCAGCGGCGCAGCAGCCGCGCCCGGATCAGCGGATGGCGAACACGATTGCCGGAATAGAGATACCAGCTGTAGCTTGCCCCGCGCTGGCAGCCGCGCGGCTCGTGGTTGGGCAGGCCCGGACGGGTGCGGGGGTAGTCGGTCTGCTGGGTCTCCCAGGTCACGATGCCGGATTTCACGTAGATCTTCCAGCTGCACGAGCCGGTGCAGTTCACCCCGTGGGTCGAGCGCACGATCTTGTCGTGGCGCCAGCGGTTTCGGTAGGTCTCTTCCCAGTCGCGGCTGTCGTCGTTCATCGTGCCGTGGCCGCCGGCGAAGGCCTCGCTGGTCCGGGGGCGCAGGAAGTTGAGTCTGTCGAGCAGATGGCTCATCGGCGGTCTCCTAGTAGTGCGGTATCCGGCAGCGGCCGGAGGGTCGTTCGGCGCATCGCCCGGGACGGGCGGGGATTGTTTGCCCGGGACGGGCGGGACGGGGCGGCGTCGCGTCCGGCACACGGGGCGCGCCGGCAGCCTTGTCGGATGCGCGGCGCCGGGGTGCGGATCCGGCCCATCGGCCGGCCGGCGCCGCGCCAGGCCCGCGGGGGCATCAGCATGGCGTTGCGGCGCCGCGCCGCGTGTAGAAGATCCAGGTGACGACGACGCAGGCGAGGTAGAATGCAGAGAAGGCCCAAAGCGCCGCCGCCGGCCCGCCGGTCATCGCGATCGAGCTGCCGTAGGCCTTGGGAATGAAGAAGGCGCCATAGGCCGCGACGGCCGAGGAAAAGGCGATGATCGCGGCGCTTTCGCGCTCGGCCTGGCGCAGTCGTTCCTCGGCGCCCAGTTCCGGCATCAGCCGCGGCACCTCGCGGCGCATGATCGTGGGGATCATCTGGAAGGTCGAGGCATTGCCGACCCCGGTCAGGAAGAACAGCGCCATGAAACAGGCGAAGAAGCCCCAGAAATTGCCCCCCTGCCCGCCATGCGGCAGGAACTGCAGCACCCCGATCACCGCGACGATCATGCCGACGAAGGTCCAGAAGGTGACCCGCCCGCCGCCGAACCGGTCCGACACCCAGCCCGTGGCGGCACGGCTGAGCGCGCCCACGAACGGGCCGAGAAAGGCATAGCTGAGCACGTCGACATGCGGGAACTGGGTCTTCATCAGCAACGGAAAGCCCGCGGAATAGCCGATGAAGCTGCCGAAAGTGCCGGTGTAGAGGAAGGACATGACCCAGTTGTGCCGGCGCTTGAGGATGATCGCCTGATCCGAGAGGCTGGCCCGGGCCTCGGCGATGTCGTTCATCCCCCACCACGCGGCGATGGTGGCGACGACGATGAACGGCACCCAGATGAAGCCCGCGTTCTGCAGCCACAGCTGCCCGCCCGCGGCCATCTTCTGCGGCGCGCCCCCCAGGGCGCCGAAGATGCCCGAGGTGATCACCAGCGGCACCATGAACTGCATCACCGAGACACCGAGATTGCCCAGCCCGGCGTTCAGCGCCAGCGCGTTGCCCTTGGTCTTCTTGGGAAAGAAAAAGGCGATGTTGGCCATCGACGAGGCGAAGTTGCCCCCGCCGAGCCCGCATAGAAGGGCGAGGATCAGGAAGGTCGCGTAGCTCGTATGCGGATCCTGCACCGCGATACCGATGCCGATCGCCGGCAGCAGCAGCGAAGCGGTCGAGATCGTCGTCCACAGCCGGCCGCCGAAGATCGGGATCATGAAGCTGTAGAAGATCCGCAGCGTGGCCCCCGAAAGCCCCGGCAGCGCCGCCAGCCAGAAGCGCTCTCCGACCGAGAAGTCGAAGCCGATCGCCGGCATCTTCGCCACCACCACCGACCAGACCATCCAGACACAGAAGGCCAGCAGCAGCGCGGGGATCGAGATCCACAGGTTGCGCTGGGCGATGCGATGGCCGCGGCTGTGCCAGAACTCGCTGTCTTCGGGGCGCCAGTCGCGCAGCAGATGTCCGCGGACTCCTGCAGCGGTATCGGTACTTGCCATGGGATTTCTCCTTGCAGACATGGGCTCAGCGTTGGGAATTGCGGGGACCGGAATCGCGCGCGCCCGGCTGCGTTCGCGCCCGGGAGGGCCGGGCACCGGCGGCACCGGCGACGCCGGGGGCCTGTGCCGCGGGCAGCGCGGGCAGGTCCGACAGGTCGCGCCCGGCCACCAGCACGGGATGACGGCGCCGCTCCATCCGGCGGATCGCGCCATGCATCCAGATCATCGACACGGCCACCACCGCGAACATGAGCATGAAGGGCGTGGTCCAGATCCCCGTGAGATCCAGCAGCACCCCGAAAC